>JBJTUB010000362.1:0-23626 GCA_046080465.1 Vampirovibrionales bacterium
GCCTCCCTTCCACAAATAAAAATAACCCAAGAAACCTTAGAAAAATGGTCTCGGCTGGATGTTCCCGAAACGAGTAAGAACCTAGCTCAAAGGATTTCAGAAAATCCCTTTCCCTCAATTCAATTAGCAAGTGCGGTAGCCGGCTGGACAGATTTAATGTTCTTTAAGCAGCTACCGTTGTTTTATGTAACCAATGCCCTGTGTACAGGCTCGGGCTTTATGAACAATGCAGATCTTGCCTTAAAAGCCTTTCGTGCAGGCAACCCCGAACTCAAAGGTGTAGAACCCAAAGATAAAGTGTTAAAAGCAGTACAAAACCTTGCAAAGCCCGCCAATTTACTCAACCCGCTCCTCTGGCCAGAACAACTTCGCAACTATATAGAAGGCTACTTAAAAGGCGATCAAAAACTCTGGCACGATGTTACCAATACTGCCGAGTACCCTAACCTACCTAAGCTGCCTAGTTATCTTCACAAAAGTATCGATGCCTTCGGCCAACCCAGTATTGTGTTTGCCCAAACCACCAATAACCTTGCTTTAGCCGCTTTAATTACCATGCCCAGTAGTTTTCTAGGGGAAATCGGCCGAATTTCCAGCACCATGTTTGGGGGCTTTTTTAGTGCAGGGGCTGAAAATAAATATCGTATCGAGGCCATGCAAAAAACAGGCGTGGTGGATCCGCTGGCACACTTTGCAGATATTTACCATTTAAGCAAGCCGATCTTCTATAAACACCTACTAACGGGCAGTATCACCAATGACGAAAAACAACACCTTGCCAACTTTAAACAAATTATGAAGCTGGATTTGCAACGCAACACCCGTCACGCTTTAGGGTTGTTGCTACCCATTGATTTTAAAGCCCCTGTGGTACACAAAGCCCATTACGATATTGAGTATTTACAACACAACGGCGTGTTTACCCCCGCAGGGTTTAACGCCCTTAAAGAACGCTGGTTGGATATTGCTCGCTTGGTGGGTGGTAAAGAAGGGTATGCCTTCATTAAAGATAACTCTAGCAAGTATAGTTTGTGGGGCTTATCTGGCTTTCTTTCACTCGGTTTTGGGGGGTGTGGTATTGCTTACCCTATTTTGGAATATTTAGGCCAACGCCAACAAAACAAAACCAACCCCATTCATAAAGTCAAAGTAGGGGTGGATCCTTACGGGCGAAACAGACACACAAAAACAGAGGGCTCCACACAGGAAGTGCCTGAAAATGATAAATTACGAGCCTCGCACCAACTACGGAAAGCCACAAACGTCATGGCGGGCTTATCTCGTTTAGCCTTCTATGGTGGCTCTTTATTCTTTTATATGGAGCAAAACAAGCCCGAACAAGTAGCGGCCGCAGCAGGTAAAATTGCCCTCTCCTTTGGGCAGACGTCTCGTTGGGCGTATTGGAAAAATCACGTTCTCAATGCTGTGATGGGATTAGAATATAACAATATTAACAAGAATAAAGGTAAACCGCTCTTCGTGTTTAAGCCTGCTGTACAGAAGGTAGAACAAGCCCTACAATCGCCCCTTAACCCACACACAACGTAACTTTTATAGTTTTTTAAAAAACTATAAAACATCAAGGGAGCGGCTCTCTTTCTCCTACAGGTAGTGGGGGTTCGGTGTGAGGGGGGTGATTCACGCTTTAAATTACGTCATACTCAATAATGCCCTACTCGTATAAAAAGCGAAAGGACAATACTATTGATGCTCAATTTTGTACAAAACCAACTATTCCCACAGGTAAAAGAAAAAACACCTCCCTCGTCTCCGCCTGCTTCACGCCCCCTTACCCCCAGCTTGGGCAGTGACTCCTTACAGGCTCAAGGTAAATTAGGGCAACGCAACCCGTTTCTTATTTCAAGCGATGTCAGCACCGCCAACCCTACTCCGAATTTGCACCAAAATCAACCCTTTAGCAAGCCTTTGTTTATGGGCTACTATAACAACAAACCCTTGTACGGAGCCACTAAATTATTTATTTTAGGTTAAGATTCCTGCCAAATCGCTCGATTCCGCTAGAGGATGGCTTGAATGTTTGCTTTGCTTTGCTATAATAGATAAAGTAGTTCTTTAATGGCTTTTCTTAGACAGGTTTCCCATTGCTTGGTGAAACTCGTTGTCGTTATTTCTTTGCTTGGATTTGGTTTTCCCTAAAATAGAAAGTTCCCCCCTCCTATGATGATGTCTAGCCCCAGTTTAGAAAAAGTTATGGCTGCCGTCAATGAATTGATGAGCGATGTGGCCTCCACCTACCGCCCAGGGTTAGAAGGTGTTCTTGCGGGTGAAACCGCTATTTCTCGTATCTCGCCCGAGATTCAATCCCTAACCTACCGTGGCTATGATATCAAAGACGTGATGACCACCTGCTTGTTTGAAGAAATCGCCTATCTATTGCTGTTTGGCGAGCTGCCAACACAAAGCGAACTCGACGTATTCAACACTGAACTTGTTGCCGCACGAGCTGTTCCAAAAGCCGTGATCGATACCTTGCGTACCTATCCCACCGATGCTCATCCCATGGATACCCTCAAAGCAGGAGTCGCCACCTTGGGCTTGTACGATGACGCCAAGAACGAGCATAGCCACGAGGCCAACGTGGCCAAGGCCAAACGTTTGATTGCCCAAGTAAGTACCATTGCGGCAGCCAACTTCCGTATTCAACAGGGCTTAGAGCCAGTCGCCCCCGCCGGTGCTGAACTCAACCATGCCGAAAACTTCCTCTACATGGCCTTTGGCACAAAGCCAAGTCAAGCCTTTGCTCATGTGTTTAATACCACGCTTATTATTTATGCCGAACACAGTTTTAACGCCTCCACCTTCTCGGCTCGAGTCACGACCTCTACCTTGAGTGATATTTTCTCAGGCGTGGTGGCTGCCATTGGTGCCTTAAAAGGCCCTCTGCACGGCGGAGCCAACGAGCAAGCCATGCTTACTTTTTTAGAGATTGGCAGTGCCGAAAACGCTGAACAATGGACGTATGATGCCTTGGCTCAAAAGAAAAAAATCATGGGATTTGGCCACCGTGCTTACAAAAGTGGCGACCCTCGTGCCATTGCCATGAAGCCCCTGCGTGATTTACTCGTGCCTGAAGTGGGCGACACCCCTTGGCCAGCCATTGCCGATACCCTTGAAGCCATTGTACTGAAGGAAAAAGGTCTGTACCCCAACGTAGATTACCCCATTGGTTATATTTACTACATGATGGGGATTCCCACTCAGATTTATACGCCTATTTTTGCAGTAGGGCGTATGGCAGGCTGGACGGCTCACGTGGTAGAGCAACTGGCGAACAACCGCTTGATTCGCCCGAAGGCGTTGTACACAGGTTCCCCTGATCGTGCCTTTACCCCCTTGGCAGATCGCTAAGGGGCTTTAGCCCTTACCATCATGTGCGTTGGGCTGGTTTCGTAAGAAAGTAAGTAGGTTATTTGCTTCTGTGAAACATGTTTAACAGGAATGTATTATTTATTTGCCGTCTGACGTAGCCTACTCAACACCCCACCCATTGCATGGCCGAATGGCCCTTAAAAATCGGGGGAGGCTTGGCTTGAATCGTTACCAGCGTTGATTAAGCCAACCTTCGCACTCGATGCGTTTGGCCACAGTGTTTTAGTCACCAACACATGCTCGCTACGTAGGCTATGCTTTAAAAACTTACGTTGCCACGGGTGAGTATCCAACCCTACAACCTCGTGGCTCCACACAGCTTCGCCAAGGCCAGCGGTATTTTCAAGCCATACCCGCTCGTTGCCTAAATCGGTCATTTTGCATCCTTGGCAGATGCGGTCATCCGTCAGATAAATATCGACCCAGCCCTGCGTGTGTTGGGGTTGAGTGAGGGCTTGCCGTGGCCGAGGAAGAGAATCTGCCCAAGCGAGGGTAGCCGTAAATAGCAGTAAATAACTGAGTATGCCCCACAACGCCCAGCGACTGTTGTCATGGTTTCTTAAAAAAAGTGAGGGCATGGTTAGGTTCTCCTTATCGACTTTTGTAAACTCTATTATAGTATAGTGTGAGAAAAAGGCAGACGAGGGGCAAGGTACGTCAAAACTCAATTGCTTGAGTGAGGGAAAGGCTTGTGGTACATTAACTCTAGCGTTACGTATAATCAAGAAAGCAACCCCACCTCATGATGATGTCTTTATGCCAACGTGTCGTGTTTAGCGATGCCATTCAACAAACCCTAGCCCCCATAGAGGCCTTCATTCAAGCCGAAGCCTATGACGAAGCTCGCCAACAGTTGCTCGGCTTATTGGAAAGCTCGCCCACCGAACCTGCCTACCTTGCTACCCTAGGGCGATTGTTACTAGACCACAGCCACAACCCCGCCCAAGCCACGGAACTCTTGGAACTCGCCCTAACCGAAGCCCCCCACGAAGCATCCATCCAGTTGGATGCGGCTCGTGCTAACTTGGCTAGCAAGCAACCTGCCAAGGCACTGACTCTGTTGAGTCGGTTGATGGAAGCCCAGTACCGCCCAGAGGTTGTGGCTCCCCTCTTGGCAACGTTGCTAGAATCGCAAGGCTATATTGCCGAAGCTGCCAGCACTTACTTGGCGTGGCAATCGGCAACGACAGAGACCCTCTCGCCCGTGTTGGCCTTGGTGGCTTTGTATCAACGGCACGATGCCCCCCAGCAAGCCTTAGAGACCCTTCAAACCGCCTTGGAAGCGACTCCTGATGATGCTCAGCTTTGGTTTTTGAAAGGGGCCTGTCTGCAAACCTTAGAGCAAGAGGCCGAAAGTCAACAGGCGTTTCAACAGGCATTGCAGTTGGCCAACAACGCCCCAGAGATTCATTGGCAGTTGGCACAGTGGTATCGTCAAGGGCATAAACATTCGCAAGCCTTACAGCATTTGGTGGCCTTTTTAGAACACACCCCCAACGATGTTTCTGCCTTAGAGGCCTTAGCCAGCAGTTTGCACGCCATGCACCGCCCCCACGATGCCATAAACGTTGTGCAACGCCTGCTAAGCCTTACGCCGAATCACGCCCAAGCTTGGTTGCTGTTAGGCAGTTTGGCCAGCAGTGTGGGCGAGGTGGCTCAAGCCCGTGAGGCCTTTGAACAGGCTCAAAACGCCTTGGAAGCTCAAGGACAACGTGCCGATGGCTTGGCCTTACGCCGTGTGCTGACCCTGCCCAGCGTGCTAGCCAGTACACACGAGGCTCACACCCTGCTAGATCAAACCTTGATTTCCTTAAAAGCCTTGGCCTTACACCCACCCGTGGTTGCGAATCCGTTGAGTGAATTGGCCGAAGCCCCCTATTTGTTACCCTTTTTAAACCCAGAGAACGATCTACCATGGATGAAAACACTCCAGCAGATTGTTGCCGCCTCGCTGAAGGACGTGTACTCCACCAACACGCCCCCCCCACAACCTAGCACGGCCAAAAAGCGGATTGGCCTGGTATCGGGCTATTGGCAAGCGGGGCATCCCACGGCGTGGCTATTGCAACCGTTACTGGCGGGCTTAAACCGAGAGGTGTTTGATATCACTTGGGTAAGCTTGAATCATCCGTTTGAAGCGACGGCGGGTTTCACCCTGCCACCAGAAGATACCGTGGTGACACTGCCGATGGAACACTGGAGCGAGGTTCAGGCCTTTTTTGCAACGCAAGCCTTTGAGGCGGTATTGATTCCTGATGCGGGGCAAGACCCCCACTTGTTACCGCTGTTACACTTGCCTACCTTGGCGAAACAGATGATTCAGTTACCCGTGCTATGGCCTAGCACCTTGGGGCTACCTGCTCAAGTGGGGCATCAACAGCATCATGTGCTTGCGTGGCCAACCCAAACACTGACCCCCAACGAGCTGGATCAACAATTTAGCGAGACGGTGACACCCGCCCCTCAGCTGCCGATTGCCCCATTACGGCTTATGGGCGAACGGCGACAACGTTACCGTGAAGATTTTGGCTTGCGTAGCGATGATGTGTTTTTATATTTGCCCGCCGCCTTGCATAAGTGGCACCCTAGCTTGGATGTTCCACTGATGAACCTGTTGGAAGCCCTGCCCGAGCTTCAGCTGTTTGTGCATGAAGCCCCCCATACCGCTTGGACGGAACGGTTGCAACACCGTTGGCAGCAAGCGTTGCAGAACACGCATCCCCAAAGCGATGCGTTAAAGCGGGTTCACTGGTTGCCCCAGTTGGATACGGCCAACACCTTGGCCTTGTTTAAACTCGCCGATGTGGTACTGGATACGGCACCTGTAGGGGATGTGGCCAATGTACTAAAAGCCCTAAGCTATGGTACGCCCGTGTTAACCACTCGTGGTAGCACCTACAAACAGCAGGTGGTGGCCAGTCTGTTAAGCCAACTAGGCGAGATCGGTTGCCAAGGGATTGCTTCTAGCCCCGATGCTTGGGTTGCTTGCTTGAAAACCTTGCTTGCCCCTGTGTTAGCCGTGAAATCGACCACCGAACACGCTACTGAAAGTGCCGAGAAAGTGAAGGCTCGTCAACAGGTACGTCAACAGTGGCTAGAGGCTACGCAAGTCATTTTCCGTGGGGCAGAACATCAAACAGCCAAGCATGCACTCCATGCTTGGCTATCTGACTTGCTTTTCGTCTGAAGTTGCTATCTATCGTAGCGTTGATTCATTAGCAAACGCTGGGTACCTTCAACGGCCTCACGACTACGACGCTCAAAACTGCTCATCATCTCGTTGATGGCGTTAATACGATCGTTTTGCCATTCTTGTTGAAGTTTGGCGTTTTCTCGAACCTCTTGGCTGGCTTGGCTACGACTGCGTAAGCGTAGCTGGCCATGTTGTACACCCGCTTGGGTGGCAAGTTCTGCCAAGTTCAACGCCCCAAAGCTACTGGTTAAGCTCCCGCCTAAGCGTTGGTTTAAGCTGCTACGTACCTGCGAGGCTTCTCGTTCCAATTGCTTGGTTAAATCGCCCTCGGCTAAACTGTATAACTCATCGGTAAGCCGATTGGTTTGGGCATCCAACACGCCCTGTTCTAAAGGCTTCCAGTTTAAATAATCTAAACGGCCTTGTTTCGCCCCATCAATGGTGGCTTGCGTCACGGCATCCCAAGTAACGCTACTACGCAAATTACGCCGATCTCGCCGACTCGTGACACTCATGCCAAGGCCATCGTTGTAGTTGATGTTTCTAACAGCTCGACGACTGGCAAAAAACATTTTGGCTAAATCCACTCCCGCTCGTATGGCGGGGACTTCTGCTCCTGAACTCATTATTCGAGTTTCCTTTCTATTAAAATAAAACGCCCTTGTTTTGCAAAAATGCAAAATCCTGATAGCGTCATTTAATAGAGACAGGGTTTCTCAAAAAAGAACAGGTTTGTGAAATAAAGTTCTCTACTTATTTACAGAAAAAACTTCTTTTGTTTTTGGATTTTGGAATGTAAGTCTCAACTGAGGCTGAGTACCAATGGGTACAAGTATTTTGGTTGTAATTATATCGCCAGTATTAAGAATACCTGTATTGACAATATTAGGATATGCTGTTGATTCTCGTCTTGCTTTTTTGGATTTTGAGCTAGAAACTGCCCAAACAATGGGCGTAGCCAAGAGACCTACAATCCAGCCAATACCCAAAGTAAATAATCCTACAGGTCCAGCAATAGCCCAGGTTATGCCAATGGGACTACCATCTGTTACTGCTTGAGCAGCAATATTACCATTCACAGCGTTGATAACTTGCCCATTTAGTAACATAACAGGTGCAGCATGTTTGTTTTCTATAATATATTGATAACCACTGTATTCTTTTTTTAGTTTGGATTGTAGCTCCACTTGGCTTAATTGCACAGTAATCTCATTTTCAATAGATGCAAATGCTTTAAAAGGTAAAATCACAAGAATCAACATCAAGAAAAGTGATACATATGAACGGATTAGCTTAAATACAAGATCTTTCATGGTAATAATAGTCCTTCTTCATACAACCAAGGGGCCACTGTAAACTGCAATGTAGGGAAGGTTGCGGAAGTAGCCACAATAATCTAACCCATAGCCAATCACAAACTGATTGTCGATAGCAAAGCCCACAAAGTCGGGTCGAACGCTTTCGGTTTCAGGTTTACGAGCCGTGGGCTTATCCAGCAACACCGCTGTTTTCAACGAGGCTGGCCGGTGCATGGTTTGCAAATACTGTTGCAAAAACTGAAGCGTCAAGCCAGTATCCACAATATCTTCAATCAACAAACAGGGATGCCCCTCTAAACTGGGCAACGATAAATCCACAGGTTTCACCTTGCCAGAGCTACTGGTGCTGTTGCCGTAACTGGATACCCGAATGAACTCCACACGGCAGGGCATCTTTAAATGCTTTACCAAATCGCTCATGAAGGGGTAGGCTCCTTTTAGCACACACAACACCGTGAGATAAGGGGTTTCGGCGTAGGTGGCGTTAATGTCTTGAGCCAAGGCCTCAATACGTTGCTGAATAGTCTCTGCCTCTAGGAGAGGCGTGATATAAGGGGAGACATCGGTTTGAAGTAAGGCTTCTATCGTGGTTAACGATTCTGCTGGGGTGGTATGCGGTTGAGCCGTCATCGTAAAAAGAACTCCTTTTTCCGTAACTTTTTTATTAAGCGTCTGAATCGTCGTTATCATCGTGATGCAAGGCGGCTAGCTCCTCATCATCGGCCAGCAAATTAACGCTGGGCTTGAGCGTGGGTATCTCGTCATCCGTCTCTAACAGTGGAGAAGAAACATCTTCTAGCCCGTCGGTTTCTAGGCCTAAGGTATCCGTCGCTTCGGCAGGTTCATCTAACAAAATACGTAACGTTCGTAGTTGCTCCAACACGTGTAAGTCACCAATCATCCACGTGTGCGTCGGCGATTTTTTAGAGGTACTCCGCAAAGCTTCACTCATGGTCAGGGTGGGAACCCACAACACCTCTGAGCTACCTTCAATGGCAACCAAAGGCCAGGTTTCTCGTAACGGCTGAGGCACCTTATGGTGAATGAATAAATCTTTCACCTTGGTACGTTTACCGTTCATGCCAATAGGGCGAATCCAATCGCCTGCTCGGCGGGTACGCAACACCAACCGTTGATGTTCTACCGTGCTGGCATTCACAAACACTTCGCTACTGCGGGCGGGCAGCAGTTTTTTAACATCAAAATGCCCAGCACGTTTCGGCCAAGGTTCCATCCGCAAGCCTTGGTTAGCATCCCACGGATACGGCACCAAGCCCCCCGTCATGGGGCAGATGGCCTCTTGTTGGCGTTGCTGTGCTTCCGTATCATACAAGCCTGTGGGGGTGGCCTCCATCCATAGGCGATCACGTTGATGCACCAAAAACAAACGCACTTCTTTATGAGTGGCTTGAGGCGAGGGTTGCACGCCTAAGCTAAAACGCCGAGGCTGAGTCGCCCCCACGGTGGCCTTGTTTAAAAAGGCGAGGGTGTGTTCAATCGTTTTTAAATCGGGTTCAAAGGCTTGGGCTTGCAAATAATGCCGAATCAAGCGTCGTTGATACGGCAACGCCAACTGTGTTAAGCGTAGGGCATCCAACGTAGGGCCTTGCTGATACACCTTGGGCGGGGCGGTGGAAATACACACTTGTTGCCACTGCTCTTGAATGACTTGTTCAACAATAAAACGGTCATTCTCTAAGGTGCTTGCTAGGCGAAGCAACGATTGACGCACCTGCGGGAAACGCCCTTCCAGCAAGGGTACGGCTTTGTGTCGCAGCCAATTACGTGATTTTTGAGCATCGTTATTGCTGGGGTCTTCAAAGGTCAACAGTTGCTGTTCTTCAATATAGCTCGCCAACGTACTGCGTGGCACCTCTAACAAGGGTCTTGCAAGTAGCGTTGTTCCCTCGGGCGTGGGCAAGGGGCGGGTGGGGGCCATACCGAGCAGACCATCCATACCTGTGCCACGCACTAAACGAAAGAGCAAGGTTTCAATTTGATCATCCTGATGATGAGCCGTTAAGACGGCATCGGCATGGAGCTGGCTGGCCAATAGGCCTAAACGCTGATACCGCTGTTCGCGTGCATCAGCTTCGGCATTGGGATGCTGGGGCTGAGACTGAGGGGGCATAAACACCAACGGCACCCGATAAGCTTGACAATTCTTGTGCAGGCGGGGGAGCTCGGGGGGCGGGGTTCCACGCCAATTATGATGAAAATACGCCGCCACCACCTCTAAATGAAGCGTGCTTCGCAAGGCACACAGGGCATGGAGCAAGGCAGTTGAATCGGCGCCCCCTGAATAGGCCACAATCAATTTCGTTGCCCGACCTATTTTTAACACCTGATGCTGTTCTAGCCAGTGTTGCAGATGCTGTTGCAAGGAGGGTAAACGCAACGGAGGCGTAGGATTAGTAGATTCATCAGAAGCATCCAAAAAGGGGACAGACGGTGGATTTACGAGGGCTTGCTGAGCCGAGTTAAAGGCAAAAAAGGGACTCATCATTGGGGCAGGCAACACCTTAAATAAACATAGTAAAAAAGTAAAGATAGGCCTAGTGTAACACAAACATAGATAAAACCCAACGTCCAGTTTATAAGTACTCACTAACCGCTGTTGAAAACAATGCTTGTCACACCTTGACCCGCTTGTGTGTTTTCGTTTTAATAGTAGGTATCCTCAACTATTGTATGATGCTTAGGGTATGCCGTCAGTCGCCTTTTGCATTGAATGCTCTTATGTTAGCGTTGTTTAGACAGCGTTTTGATATTCTTCCTGCCTACACAAAACCTGTTTAAACAACTAACATAAAGTCCGCATTATTTTTTAAATCCATTCCCATTTTTAGGAGTCTCTTACATTATGGTTCGCATTCGTTTAAAACGTCAAGGTCGTAAAAAACGTCCTTTCTACCGTGTTGTTATTACCAACATGCAAACTCGTCGTGATGGTGTCCCCTTGGCTGAAGCTGGATTCTACGATCCTATCCGCAAGCAACTTAAGCTCAACCTTGAACTTATCAACGCTTGGATTGCTAAAGGTGCTCAACCTTCGGAAACCGTGGCTCGTTTGCTAAAATTAACCACCGAAAGCAATACACTTGTTGAACTTACCAAAAAAGACTTAAAGCAACACTTAGGTGAAGCCAATCAAGCCCCCGCTGTAAGCGAAACAGAGGCTACTGAAGAGAGCGTTGAGCCTGAGGATGAAGAGGCCGTAGAGGCTTAGTTTTATAGTCTCTTAAAAAGTTTCTTTTGCATGTCTATACTTTGTCGCTACGCCCCGTTTGTTCAGTCATGTAGTTCTGTCTACACTCCTTCACAAACGTGTCTAGGCTCCTCGTCTAGCCTATGCCTAAAAAACTTTTTAAAAAACTATAAATAACATCCCCTAGCCAGTATTGATAGGTATGATTTAAACTTAATTTTACGAGTACTGTTTAAATGTGCTATTTCAGCTGGCTAGGGTTCTGTTTTCTAAGATCTATCCCCCTACAGCCTACCTAAGTTTAGTGTATTCGAGCATCAATTGAAAGAGTTTCCCCACAATGATGAGTCTTAACGTCGAAGTTACCCCTGTAGAAAATCATCAATACTGCGTTACCTTGCGTGTTGAAGTACCAGCCGAGCAAGCCGTGCAAGAATACAATAAAGCCTGCCGTCGGGTTGGGCAACGTGTTAATGTGCCTGGTTTTCGTCGTGGTAAAGCCCCTGTTCGCTTGGTTGAAAAATCAGTAGGGATTGAACGGATTAAAGAAGAAGCCCTTGAACGCTTCTTGCCCTTTTTGTTTGCCGATGTGGTTGGCCAACAACAGCTAGATGTCGTGGCTCCCCCCCGCATTCAAGAGCTTTCTTTTGATATCGGCGAACCCATGACCGTTGTCGCTGAAGTGGATTTGCGTCCTGAAATTACCCTGCCTACCTTCCCCTTGGCTGTCGAGTTTGAAAAAGCAGAAGAATCTGCCAACGCCGCCCAAGAGGAAATTGAACGTCGGTTGAAAACCATCACTCGTCCTCAGCTAGTTGAAGGGCGTACCACGGTAGAAGCAACCGATATCCTTACCTTGGATTTTGAAGGTACCTTGAATGGCGAACCCATTGAAGGTGGTTCGGCAACCGAGTTTGTACTCGATTTAAATAACAATCACTTTATTGAATCGTTTATGCAGCAGTTGCCTGGTAAAACCGTGGGCGAAACCTTTACCATGGATGTGACCTTCCCTGAAGAGTACTTTGATGAAACCTTGGCCGGCCAGTTGACTCAGTTTACTGTGACCATTCACAAAATTGAAGCACACGTGACCCCTGAACTCAATGAAGAGACCTTACCTTTGTTGGGTAGCTATGAAACTATCGATGCGTTTAAAGCCGATATTGATGCTCAAATTGCAGAGCGTCAAGTGGCCTTGGTGAACATGCGTAAAGAACACGCTACTGTGCAAACCTTGTTAAATGCGGTTGAGTTACAGTTGCATGATTCCATGGTTGAGCAAGAAGTAGGCATTATGGCCGAAGACTTTATGAACCGTTTGCGTCAGCAAGGCATGTCTCCTGAAGCATTTATTGAACAAATGGGTGCCGAGAATCTGCGTAACAACTTCTGTTTAGAGGCTCAAGAGCGTCTAAAAACCAGCTTGGTGTTTGCTGCAGTTGCCAAACAAGAGGGCTTCCAAGTAACCGATGCTGAGTTTAATGCCGAAGTTCAAAAAGTAGCTGAAGCCAACAATGTGGATGAGAAAGTGGTGATGCGTAACCTTTCTCGTAATCCTCGGGCTGTGCAAGGGCTTACCGATCAACTGTTGGGTCAAAAAGTGCTGGATTGCTTGTTGGCCAATAGCACCTTTACTGAAGTTGAAAAGAAGGCCACTGAAACCGTTGCTGAATCGGCAGTCGCTCAGTAATAGAGCCTCATCCTTCACGTGGATGGTTTTAAAACGTTTTAACACAAAGCAAGAATCACATACGATAATCGTGTGTGATTCTTGTGCTATAATGGAATGTGTTTTTAGACCATTTTGTAGATTGAATAGCGTATTCCTACGTTTGTCGCTTTGTGTTGCCCGTTGGGCAACGTAGAGAGGCCGTTCCTCCCTCTCTACAACTCTCCCCCCTAGGTTTATTTATGGGGGCTAACGCCCCCATTGCCCCCAAAAAAAGAAACAGTTTCTTACGCTATTTAAACTGAGAGTGTGTTTTTAGACGCTTCTCTCGTTGTTGACCTTGCTCAAGTTAAGAGACCTCAACCTATGTTGCAATCCTCACGTATTTCATTATTGGTCAGTTTTCTCGCACTGGTGGTAAGCATCACCAACGCTTCTTGGTGGCAAGCCCTTTGGCAAGCAACCCCCCAAACAAGCTCCCCACCTGCACTACAACACCCTACAACACCCCAAAAAGATCGTCGAGCCTTGCCCTCGGTTGCTCAAGCGGGCTTTGCCGATAGTATTTCCAGTGTGGCTGCCTTGCTTGCCCCTTCGGTTGTCAATATTGATGTCACGGTTCAAAAACAAGCACCCAGCCCCGTGTTTGAAGGCAGTGACCTCTTCCGCTACTTTTTTGGAGATGGCATGATGTCGTCACCCGAACAACAGTACAAACAGCAAGGGCAAGGCTCGGGTGTGGTGTATCAGGCCGAGAAAGGCTACATTATTACGAATCATCATGTCGTAGGCGGTGCCAGCGAAATTGTTGTGACCTTTAATAACCACACCAAATTACCTGCCCGCCTAATTGGTTCTGATCCACTAACGGATTTAGCCGTGATTCAAGTCTCCCCTAAGCCAAACACCCACTTAACCGCCGCCCCCTTGGCAGAGGAATCGAGTATTCGGCCAGGCGATTGGGCCATTGCCATTGGCTCGCCGTTAGGCTTCGATCACAGTGTTACACTGGGGATTGTTTCGGCGTTATCACGTTCGGTACCCGATTTAAACAAAGAAGTAGCCTTTATTCAAACGGATACCGCCATTAACCCTGGCAACTCTGGGGGACCCTTGGTGAATCTCTCTGGGCAAGTGATGGGTATTAATACCGCCATTTCAGGTAGGGCTCAGAATATCGGCTTTGCCATCCCTTCAGATACCGTGAAGCATGTGGTTGAAAGCTTGATTAAAGAGGGTTCCGTCAAACGAGCTTACGTGGGCGTACATTTAACCGAACTTAATGATGAGCTACGTGATACTTTAGGCGTTGAAAAAAATACGGAAGGCGTGGTTATTGCCCAAGTTCAGCCCGATTCTCCTGCCGAACAGGCGGGGCTAAAACAAGGCGATATCATTCAACGTGTGAACGGCACCGTGGTACGTTCCGCCGAAGATGTGCAACGCTTGGCACGTTCTCAACCTATCGGCAGTCGGTTTAAGGTGTTACTGCTTCGCCAGGGAAGTTTGGTGGCTTGCACGCTAAGCTCTAAGCCCTTGACTCCTTCAACGTAACAATCCGTGGCATTTCACCCTGCTATAGAAACCTCTACAAAAGGTGCTTTACTCCCTCTCCCTTAGGGAGAGGGTCGGGGTGAGGGATTCCAGAAACCTAGGTATCGCCTGTGTTGCCCTCATCCTAGCCTTCTCCCTAAGGGAGAAGGAACAGTTTTTTCTGACCTGTGGGGCTTTTGCATGGGTTTCTATAAACCCGTTTTCCTAAGGGGGTTACGCAACCATCGTTCAACCCTTCATTGCACGCCCGAATGGGCTTTTATAGAGCTTTCTACAGTTTTAATAAAAGCAACTTCAAAAAACAATTCCCTTGGCTAACAACGTTAAACCAAGGGATGTTGCTTTTATTAAAAGCGTTACAATACTGACTTATAAAAGGTATAGGTCAATCTGCGACACAGATTAATAACGTTGACCGTAGCCACCACCACGATTACCACCGCCGTAGCCGCCATCTTGGCGAGCTGGACGCTGTTGAGGGGCGCGCTCTTCTTGGATTTTTACAATCAACGGACGACCCATAAAATCGGTATCGTTTAAGCCTTCAATGGCAGCACTTGCTTGTTCGGGTTCAGCAAACTCAACAAAACCAAAGCCTCTGCTACGGCCAGTAAAGCGATCCATCACAATACGCACAGACAATACTTCGCCGAACTGGGCGAAAGCATCACCGAGCTCTTGCTCGGAAGCTTGGTAGCTGAGATTGGAAACAAACAACTTGTTGTTAGACATCATAAAAAATGAACCTTTAAGTATCAAATAGCATCGAAGCAAGTGATACGCTTAAAGCAAGATATGTTATTTTTTTCATTGTCACGGGTGTCACAACAAAAACGAATAGACATCGTTGATTTAAACGAGTTACTTCAATAAAAAAACAAAAACTATCCTAAGCAGGCGTTTTTCAGAGGAGCTTAATGGTTAACAGCCAACTAAAGACAACCTACAAACGATAGAGGCTTCACGATTCCACCTTATCAGAAGAACAGTTTATCCCATTTATCAGTATAAGTGAGTTTTTAGGAAAATGCAAGCCTCTGCTTGAATCGTTATCCAAATATCCATCTCACACTCTACTACTATAGAAACTTCTGCAAAGCCTATTTGGGCGTTCAATGAAGCGTTGAAAGCTGGTTACGTAAAAACGGGCCTATAGGGGCGAAGCCCCTATAAATACTGAAGGGGGGAGAGTTTGAGAGGGAGGAACGGCCTCTCAAAGTCGTCTGAAAGACGACACGAAACGAGGGGCTTAGAACCCTCGATAAACCCTTTTTCAGAGCTTTCTATACTTTTTGGAAGCTGGGGGGCGGGGCGTACGTTTGCTTGATCATGGTGGGCAACTTATCATAATAAAACACTAAACTTTGATGATAAGCAAAAAAGCGTACAAACCCTAAACCGACAACAACTAGGCTTAAAAACAGTTCCGCCAACAAGCACAAGCCAAATGGAAACGACGCATTTAACACATGGATTAATTGATACGTCACTAGCATCCAGCTGCTGAGCGATAGCACCACGACCCACCACACCCCAGAGCCAAGAAGATAGATCCAAAACCAAGGCGTAAGCAGAGCAATCCGTTTAGAGCGTTCCATAATAAGGCTAGGGGCTTTTAAGGGTTCGCACACGGCAGCGGGGGTACCATAGCAGGAAGTCAGCACTTGATACAACGTAACAAAGCCCAGTATTAGTAAAAAGAAGCCCACAAAAGCCAAGAGGCTTAAGCCAACAATAAACGGCAAAGGCAAACGCAACAAAGGGGAATCAAACCCTAGATTAAACAACCAACCCTCTAGCCCAAGTAGCAAGGCCAGCACAAGGCAGCCCCCTGTAAACGGCAACAGCAACCGCAGAGTTCGGAAGCCGTACCAACGAAGCAAAGCCCAATAAGAATAATCTGGGTGGGGATGAAAATCGCAATGCAACGGGTGAGGCCGATCAAAAAACGTAGCCCAGTGGGCATGATAATGATACGTTAATTGCAAACAACACCAAGCAAACGTAGGTAACGCAATCGCTGAGAAGCATAAAAACTTCACCGAATGATACAAAGGCACCCCCAAACCTGCCCCATTAATAACAGTATCCACGTGATTCATGAAAGGAAGCAACAACTGCTTGAAGGCCAGCAAGCCTAAAGGCAAGCATACCCAAAGCACGCCCCACCAAAACCAGGTGCGTTTAGGAAACAATAAACTTGGCAAGTAGGGGAGAGGGTTCATAGCGTTCTGCCTTTTTAGTGCGGGGGGTTAGATAATGTCGTCATAAGGCCTATAATGGGTAACTTCTGTGTCAAAACAATCCGTTTTTTCGTTATGTACTTCTGTGTACACGCCTCAAAATCCGTTTGTTTTTCCTTGAATTTCCTCCATTCTTGACCTCATGACGACACTATCTAGGGGCTAAGGCTCGTACGGCGACCCAACGATCTTGTTTTTTATGGGCGTTTAAAGTAAAGCCCCGCACTTCCAGTTCGGTTTGCAGTTCGTGACACGATGATTCAATCAACCCAGAACACCACAAAATACCCGCTGGCTTCAACACACGCTGAATTTCGGGCAGTAGTTCAATAATCACTGGTCCTAGAATATTGACCAACATAATATCGCAACTGGCCGCTGGCAAGGTTGAAAGGGGATCCGTCGTCCAAGTAGCCACCCCTTTGGGCAGTTTGTTAAGGTCGGCATTGGCTTCGGCAATACGTACGGCGTGCGGATCAATATCCATCCCTGTAACGTGGCTGGCTCCCCAGCAGAAGGCGGCAATGGCTAAAATCCCAGAGCCACAGCCAAGATCAATCACAGAGCGATGCTGAATGCGTCCTGTCACAAACTCATGATGCAAGGCTTGTAACATGAGCCGTGTGGTTTGATGCGCCCCCGTGCCAAAGGCGGCTCCAGGGTCCAGTTGCAACACCAGTTCCTCAGGATGCGTAGGGGTATAGGATTCCCACGTGGGGCAAATCGTCAGTGCATCAGGCACAATGGTATCCACGTGCCAATGTTGCTTCCAAGCTTCGGCCCAATCAGCTTCGGCAATGGCCGCTAACCGAAAATCGGTGGTGGGCAACAAGGGAGCCACCGTGGGCAAGGCTTCCAGCGAGGGAAGAATACGGTCTTGAATATCGGCATAACGGCTGTACACCTGTACTAAGTAAGGTGCTTCTAAGCCCGGATCATCATCGGTGTAGCGTAGTTGTACGCTATCAACATCGTCATGACCCGCCAAAATATCACACACCCAATCACAGAGTTCTGTAGGTAGGGGGAAGGTTAATTCATAAGTAGTGGTAGGTAAGGGTGTCATCATAGTGATTATAACTTTCAAATAGAGATTAGTCGTACGGTAAAAATAAGGTACCTTGGCTCACAAGGCATGCCCTTCCTTGAATCAATACCTGTTGTTGAGATTCATTCACATGGCACAAAACAGTCCCCCCTCGTGCCGATGCCTGATACCCGACAACGTCTGTTTGCTGGAGTCGATTAGCCCAATACGGAGCTAAAGTACAAAAAGAAGATC
Source organism: Vampirovibrionales bacterium (assembly GCA_046080465.1). GTDB lineage: Bacteria > Cyanobacteriota > Vampirovibrionia > Vampirovibrionales > JAJTHC01 > JBJTUB01. The sequence continues at coordinate 17,862 of JBJTUB010000362.1, forward strand.
CTGTTACAGGGTCTTCTGCTTTTTGATACTGATCAAAAAAGCGAGAGATAAAATGCACTTCGGCTGATTCCTCTACAGAAGCAGGAGCTGTCAAACATACCCAAGGCTTTACCAATGCTAATGAGTCGTAATGAGGTTGATACTCTTTTACAACCTGAGGGTTTTCATACACCAACACCAAGTCTCGGGCTTCTATAACGGCAATGGGACGTTCGGTAGGGTGAATTCTTTCAATTAGCTCTTTAGGCACATCTTGGATAGAGAGGCTCTTTCCCGATCTTAAGGGGAACGCCATTTGAAGAAACCCTGTTTGAGTTGGACTCGTTGTAACCGTTAATGAACCGACAAAAACCGTATTAAACGTTACAGAGCTTTGTGCGGGATAAAGTTCATTCAGCCAAACATAAGCTGCGGCTAGGGTTGCATGCCCACACAAATCAACTTCTTGTATCGGGGTAAACCAACGCAATACAGGGGATTCCCCTTCTCGATCTAAAATGAAGGCTGTTTCAGATTGATTGAACTCTAAGGCAATGGCTTGCAACAAAGAGTCAGGAAGGGCTTCTTTTAACACGACAACAGCTGCAGGGTTTCCTGAAAAAGGCTTAGAAGCAAACGAGTCTACTAGCCAGGTTTGTAGCTCCAGCATGAATCCACCCTACGCTTTCCGCTTAATATCGGCGGGCGTTAAGCCGTGATGTTCTTGTAACCACGCCAAAAAGTGTTGACTCAACGTCTCTGCTTGAGCCTCTGCTTCGGCCAGCGTGCTGCCTTGAGTTTCAACACATAAGCGTGCAAGCGGTTCGGTACCGCTCGTACGCACCAACGCCCAAGCACCGTTAGTAAAGTAGAGTTTTACACCATCTTGTGTGCCAAAGTGTTGTTTTAGCTTGTTGGCTTCTTGGTTTGTGGTGGCGACATCTAACGTGAACCCTGCCACGAGTGTCTCGCTACCAGCATCGCTGTGAAAGAGACTCAACGCATAGTCTACAAACGCTTGTTTGGCTTCGGTTCGCAACGCATATTCTCTAAAACTATAGGCCGTCGATAGTTGAGCATCGACATGAGTCACTATCTGAGATAAGGGTTTACCCTCTTTAGCGATCAATTCGGCAATGAGCAAGTTCGCCAGCAGACCATCTTTTTCAGGCACATGGTTCACGATACTCAATCCGCCAGAACTTTCGCCCCCCAATAACACGGGCTGTTCAGGGTGCTGTTGGGCTTGTTCAATAAAGCTTTCAGCAATGTACTTATAGCCCACAGGGGTTTGAATCACAGGCCATCCACGTTGGGCGGCTAGGGAATCCAAGGCGTGCGTTGTCGCTTGTGAACGCACCACCACACCTTGGGTATCGGCAGGTAAACGATGTTCCATAAGGCTATACAACACCAGTTTTAATACGGTGTTAGGTACTAAGTACGTCCCTTGTTCATCCAACACGCCAAAACGATCGCTATCACCATCGTTGGCAAAACCAACCGTGAGGGCTTGAGGCTGTTGGGCATAGGTGCCTTGCAACCAACTGGCAAGCTCGGTCAGGTTTTCGGGGCTGGGTTCAGGTTCACCGTGATAACCGTCGGGGCGAACATCGTCGCCGTGAAACACAGTTACTTGTTGCACGCCTAAATCTTCCAACAACTTGGGGAAGTAGTACCGCCCCGTGGCGTACAGGGGATCGTAGCCGATGTTTAAGTTCGCCTGCTTAAGAGCATTTGCATCGAGTTGTAGCCCATGCAATAAGTGACGATAGTAAGCCTCATAAGGAAGCAGGCTTTTGCATTCGGGTGTGGCGGGCAAGCCTAAGGTTTCACGATTCAACAGTACGCCCAAAGGATGTTGCTGATAATATTCAAAGGTTTTAGAAAGTTCCGAAGGAGCCACAGCACCATCGGGCGTTAAAAAGTTGTAACCGCCATAATCCCATGGGTTGTGGCTGGCTGTCATTAAAATAGCCCCTGCCGCCCCCTGATTGTTGCCTGTTAGCACCTCTAAGGCGTTGGCGGCGTAGGCCAGTACAGGCGTGGGTACATCGCCATCAATTTGGTACACATCTAAGCCACGTTGCAACAAAATATCCACAATCAGCGGAATGCTTTCTTTTGTTTTAGGGCGAGTATCTCCGCCCACCAACACGGGGCCAGCCTTGCCTGTTTTGTGCATGTCTACAATCAGTGTGTCGGCAATGGCGTGAGTAATTTGGCTAACAACGGCCGTATTAAAGCCAGCATCGGTGTTGCTACGATACCCCGAGGTGCCAAAGGCATACACGGTATTCGCTGGTAATAGAGAAATAGAAGAAGCAGTGATCATAGGGTAGGTACATCCGCACATCATGAAAGCACGATAACAAAAACTGATAATTTCTTTTGTACGCTTTTTAATATAGCACGAAAACCTGTAAAACGATAGTATAGAAAGCTCTAAAAAAAGGTTTTTCAAGGTTTCTCAGTTCCTTGTTTCGTGTCGTCTTTCAGACGACTTTGAGAGGCCGTTCCTCCCTCTCAAACTCTCCCCCCTAGAGTTATTAACGGGGGCTAACGCCCCCGTTTCCCCCCACTTGAGCTTGGTGAATGAAAGAATATAAAAAGTGTTCGGAAAAATAGGGTTTTAACTATAACACGATTGAGGCGAACACAATGCCCCTCTCCTTCTTTTCCTCCTCCTCCTCAAAAGCATAAGACATGGAGGTTTTATGACCCCTGAACCCTGTTTATCGCCGTCGGCTCCTAGCACTATTTTGTTGTGTGTTGCCCACGGAAGCCGTGACCCTCGGTGGCGACAACCCTTTGAGCAACTGTTTGCTTCCCTTGGGGCGGCCATCACTCCCGATTCATCGAGCCACGCCGTTTTAGCGTATATGGAAATGGCGACTCCCACCCCTGAAGAGGCCTTGGCTCTTTACCTAGCCAAGGGAACGGTGCAAGCCGTGAATATTTTTCCGCTGTTTATGGCGGCAGGAGCCCATGTGGCCAATGAACTTACCGAGCTTAAACACCATCTGCAAGCTCAATATCCCTCCTTCAACGTTCGGTTACTGCCCCCCTTTGGCGAATTGCCAGAGGTTCAAACCCTGATGCAACAAGTCATTCAGGCAAAACTACACTCGTGCCACGTTGAACAACACTAAGCCTCCCCCCACTTCCTCCTATGATGCCTTCCTCTTCCCTTTTTTCTTTCTCTGCTCCTACTCCTACGGCACCCCCTTGCTACGCCCTCAGTGCGGGGGATCCGCTGGGCATTGGTTATGAAATTACCCTTAAATTACTGATTCAACTAGCAAGCCAGCATCGCCACCAGCCTTTGCCTTTTCGGTTAAGTGTGGTGGCTCACCTTGCCGAGCTAGAGCGTCAATCCCTTTTGTTGCAGCTCCCCTTGCCGTCGTTGGCTCAATACGGCGATTGGCTCCAGTATATCCCTGTGGAGGTCGCACGGCCCTCTTCGGCTCCTTTTTCGGCTCACTCCGCTTCTCCCTCCTCACCGCCGACTCCTGCTCAAGCGGGCGATATTGCGTTTCAAAGTGTCGTTAAAGCGGTGGAACTTCAGCATCAGGCACTAAACCCCCATCAGGGATTAGTCACGGCTCCTATCAGTAAAGATCACTGGTGGCAGGCAGGCCATGCGTTTCAGGGGCATACAGAGCTGTTAGAATCGTTGGCCAACAAGCATGTCTTACCCTCGTCACCGCTTTCAGCCTTGCCACAATCGTACCAATCCGATATGATTTTTATGTATAAAAAGTTTATTCTTCTGTTGCTTACACGGCATGTACCCTTGGCAAACGTACCCACGGCGTTGGCGAACAACAACAATCGGCAAAGTGTGCAACACCTGATTCAGTTTTTAACCACGCGTTTGGGTATTGAACAACCACGTTTAGGCCTGTTAGGGCTGAACCCTCATGCGGGTGAAATTGGCGGCGATGAAGAAGCTCACGTGTTAGAGCCGTTGCGTTGTTGGGTAAACGAGCAGACTCCCGCCTCGCTTTCGGTTCCGCAACCAGCGGATGCCTATTTTCGGGGATTTAATCCCACGGCTCCACCGCATGATGCGGTGTTGGCCTGTTATCATGACCAAGGATTGATACCCATGAAGCTGTTGGCTGGATTTGAAGCCATTAACATTACTCTAGGTTTACCGTTTTTACGCACCTCTGTATCGCACGGAACGGCGATGGATATTGCGGGCTTGGGAAGGGCGAATGCGACCTCGTTGCACGATGCCTTGTGGCTGTTGCACCAACTTTGTAAACAACTATAGAAAGCCAAACCCGTGAATGAATTAATGATTAGTAGCCTCGTGTTTTCACTCACCTATGGTGTGCTATTGCTGGATAAATTGCCCAAAGTCGCTGTGGTGACTCTCGGGGCGGCCGTGATGTTACTCATTCACCATCATCACGCCGCACACTTATTGCATCACATTGATATCCCTGTGCTATTGTTGTTAGCAGGCATGATGATGATGGTACATTTAACAGGGCAACAGGGAGTCTTTAATCACTTAACCGCAGCCTTGCTTAACATCGCCAAAGGACGCATTTGGTTACTGTTTGTGTTGATGATGGGGGTGATTGCCTTTTTATCTGCTTGGCTCGATAACGTAACCACGGTGTTGCTGATGGTACCACTTGTTTTCTCCTCGTGCCGTAGCTTGGGTATTTCTCCGTTGCCCTTTTTAATGGGAAGTATTTTATTTTCTAACATTGGTGGGACGGCAACCTTAGTGGGGGACCCGCCTAACTTGCTGATTGCCAGCGGTGCCAAACTAGGCTTCAACGATTTTATTCGTGAACTAACGCCCATTGTGGTGGTGGTGTTTACGGCGGTTATGGCCTTGGTGCTGGTGTGGTATCGTCGTGCGTTGTTTGTTAAACCCACAGATGAAGCCACCCTAACGGCTCCCACGCCATCCCCTATTCGTTGGAAAGGCTGGGTGTGTTTAACAGTGCTGATGATCTCGTTTTTAGGGTTTTTAACTCACCCTCTGCATCATATTGAACCCTACATTATTGCCACCTTAGGGGCGGGCATTCTATTATTGCTAGAGGGCAACACCGAGGCGATTCACGCCATTGAGTGGCAAACCATTGTCTTTTTTGTGGGTCTGTTTGTCTTGGTGGGCGGTGTTGTTGAAGCGGGGATGGTTCGCTGGTTGGCTGAGCATTTACTAGCCCTAACCCAAGGCGACCCCACCACAACCACGTTAGGGCTGTTATGGGGTTCGGGGATGCTTTCAGGGATTGTCGATAATATCCCCTACACGGCAACCATGATTCCGTTGGTGCAGGGCTTGGTAGAACACGGCTTGCCTTCTCATGCCTTATGGTGGGCGTTGTCGTTGGGGGCTTGCTTGGGTGGAAACGCCACGCTGGTGGGAGCCGCTGCTAATATTATTGTGGCCGAACTAGCAGAAAAAGAGGGGGTTCCCATCTCGTTTAGTCAGTTTTTGCTGCTGGGCCTTAGCAGTACGGCTATTGCTTTAGCCTTGAGTAGTATCTATTTAGTGTGGCGTTATCTTTAGGAGCTATTTTCAAATAAAAACGTGTGTCATTTTATACCAATTAAAAACTTAAATAGCGTAAGAAACGGTTTCTTTTTTGGGGGTAATGGGGGCTAACACCCCATATGTGCTAAGATAGTATTTGTGGTAAGCTCTAGCTGTGTTTCCTGTTCAGTAATAAGGCTAGAGTTTATGCAGAATGCAAGTAAATGGGATCGTATTTTAAGTATCCTCCCTCAAAATATGGAGGCGTTAGCTTACA
>JBJTUB010000363.1:0-2106 GCA_046080465.1 Vampirovibrionales bacterium
ATCTTAAATAGCGTCTGACACTTTCGGTGTCGCTACGATTCTCGATGAGCTTATGTACCTTTATGTACACCGCACTCATCTGCGAGTCTAAGCTCCTAGAAATTGCCTATACGCTATTCAATCTTTGAAATGGTATAACGCCCCCATTGCCCTCCAAAAAAGAAACTGTTTCTTACGCTATTTAAACTGAGAGTTGGTATTAGGGGCTGTTTGCAAATAGTTATACCCTTATCTCAATAGATACGTCATTGCGAGCCGTTAGGCGTGGCAATCCCCTGCACAGAAGTAACAAGCCTAGGGAGATTGCTTCACTACGTTCGCAATGACAGAAAGCTAAAAGTGAATGATAGCTGATAGAAACAGGCAGTTAACTTTAATCTATCAAATCTTTAATCGCAAACAGCCCCTAAATACTGGTAGCAGAACCCAAGGGGGTGGGCTGCCAGAGTGAAGGAGGCACACGCCTCTGGGTTTCTAGCGGTGGTGCGGGGGCATCGGTAATAGGCGTTTTGATAAGCGATGGCTTTACTTGTTGAAGCACAGCTTTCTCTTCGATGTTCAAACGTCCAATGCCTTCAGGGGTGTTTGGAGCCTGCGTTTCTTGTGTTTGTTGTTGCTTGGCCTGCAATTTATCAAAGCGTTTTTGCCGAGTGGCCAAGGCTAAAATAGCCGTAGGGGCTGCGTATAACAAGGCACCTACCCCCATTTTCATTAAAAAATCGTAGTTTTGACGATGCAAGGGGTCTTTCACCTGTTTTTCAAGCCACGGTTGAAAGGTCTTCCCTAGCATGGAGGGAATCACCATGTTGGCAATACCGTACCAGCCGTAACGTGTCCATGCTTCAAAGCGTTCAATCGGCCCCCGTGCCGAGGCGATTTGCCCCATGTAGGCGAAGGTTCCAAAACTAGCAAACATTTGCAAACCGCTGATGTTTTCAATATTCCCTTTGTCAAAACTAAGAAGGTGGTAGGCCGTGGTGGGTGTTTTAGCAAACGGAAGCTTAAACGGTTGCGTCATCCAACGAGGGAGGGGGCTGTTGTTGTGGAAGCCCTTTAAAGCCAAGCCCGAACCGATAGATGCCAAGGTAGCGGAAAGTCCCAAGGAAACGCCTGCTCGTTGCAATTGCCTGCCCTCGTAGGCTTGACGCTCGTGCAAGGCGGCCGTATCGGGTAAGCGTCCTTCAAGCAGCGCATCGCTCGCCTCCTGCGTTGGCGTGGCGGAAATAGGCGATACCTCCGATGCCTTGGGGGGAGTCTCTTCTTTTTTTAGCCCCACCATGCTACTGAAATCATGCGTTTGAAACAGCTTGCTGGTGCAGTAATTACGCAAAAACATGACGGCAAAATTGCCCCCTGCCAACATGGGCAAGGTACCCACCGCCACACCAATGTTTTGCCATTGTTGCTCTTGTTGGCTAAGCGGTGTGGATTTATGGAAAAGTGTGTTTTTAATGAGCTTCGAGAAGGCATAGCTACCGCCGTAGGAGCCAATTTCTTCAAAGCCTTGCTGAAAGACTTGATCCATACGCTCTTGCGTACTGGCACCAAAGGCCACCCGCGGCACCCCTGAACCACCAAATTCTTGTAGTAAAAACCGAGCAAAACGATTGTCGGTAATGGGTTTAATTAATTGATGAAACGACATGGTACAGACTACTTACACACTGAATAGATACACTTATTACACACACTAAAACGAGAGTTTCTCAAGCATTAAGGCATGAACATTGAAAATGCTGTTTTCTAAAACGATACGTTCATGCTACCACAAACATAGCAATTTCAAGTGTAGTTGAAACCTTATTTTTCCGTACCTAGGGGGCTGTTTGCAAATAAATTACTGTAACTATAGAGGACTCTGCAAAAGGGTTTTCCGAGGTTTCTAAGTTCCTCGTTTTGCATTGCCCTACGGGCAATCTTGAGAGGCCGTTCCTCCCTCTCAAACTCTCCCCCTAGATTATTTGAAACATTTAACTAATTAGATGGTATACTTTTCTTTTGTTTAGAAAGAGAAGTGTGTGCTATATGAACTGCCCTAAATGTGGAAGTAGCGAAAAATCAAAAGCTGGATTTGTTAAAGATGTACAACGTTGGCAATGTAAAAAC
>JBJTUB010000364.1:0-23319 GCA_046080465.1 Vampirovibrionales bacterium
TCACAATGAGGATCTTGCGTAAGAATTGAGATAGTCCCTCCTTGTTGTGGGGGCGAATGCCCCGGCCTCTCAACATTGCCCAACGGGCAATACAAAACGAGGAGCTTAGGAATAGGCGGAAATCTTTTCAAAATCCTATATAGTATTTTGAAATATTTTTGAATCGTAGTAGACTGTACAGATGGGATACGTTTAGGGCTAGCCTTCTACGAAGCCATTCAATACTTCTTTGGAAAAGAGTCGTAAATTATTTAAAATACTATATGATACTCTCTGGTTTAACAAAAGCGAAGTTGCAAATTGAGCTTGAAGTAGAATTGCCCATCCGCTTCTTTGTAAACCGTACCAAAACGATGCCGTGATGAAGAAGGCGTATCGAGCTTGACATGTTTCCATAAAAACTCTTTTAATACGGCATCCTTCACCACATGGTACAGTAAACGATTTCCCGTTTTAGTTAGCACAACAAACCCATGGCTACTGTAGGTACCATCCCACGGCGTGGTGCTAAACATACCGAGCAAGATACTTTTTAAATAATCCTGTATACGGCATTGTTCTTGTTCGTTAGTGATAAGATCTTGTAGCATTGCCCCTTGTCCTTGATAATACTGAAGCAACAGCTTGGCCAGTATTTCTGGCAATAACGAATCCACTTTTCGCAAGTTCGCCTCATGTGTTGAGTTTTCACATCGAACAAATTCAACAGAAGTACAGGTTTGATAAATCTGCATCAGGCGGTCTCTAATTTTCTGCTTCCCTTCCAATGCGTTGATGGCATCCAGTGAGCCGTCAAAGGCATTCAACCTAAAAACAAAGTTAGTCGCACTCGATGCATTCAGCAAGGTAGGGGCTTGCCCAATGTACGACTTCATTCCCAAGCCTTGCCCTTCAAACACAGTACCCGCATCGTTAAAGGAAGCACTAAAATCATGCTTGCTTTTGTTGCTTCCTTTAAAGCGTTCTATCTCTAAAAGGGCTTTAAATCGATCTAGGGCGGGCATTGAAAATGCTCTTTGCCCTGCACGTAACTGAGCTTCTAAGGCTTCTACCGTGGCAATGTTTGTTAAGTCTTCTCGTGGAATCGTTTTTAGCACCTCTCCCGTGGCAGTCATCAATAAAACTTGTTGTTCCCCCAACTGATAGTAATGGGGTTGCGTGTTATGACTTAAGGTTAAAAATGTTACAAATTCGTGTAGTGCCTCTAATTGAGGCGTACCGTAATGACATTGTGGATGAAGTAGCAACGAAATAAAAATTACGAGTTCACTCCACTCGCCTTTGTTAAAGGTCGTACCGTTCATAAACGCCCCCTCTGGACACGCTGTATCGTATTGATAGTTTGTTAAATAGCGACTCACTTGACGAGCGACTTGTTGCACCACGGGGACACATACACTGTTACCCAGTTGCTTCATTGCCTGTGTTCTGCTTACCGGGAAGGTAAACGACTCAGGTAAGCCCATCATTTTTTTTGCTTGTTCCACGCCCAACCGTCTCACTTCCCCATTCACTAAGTAAGAATCCCAATTACGGCGATCCGTAATATCCGACCCCTTTCCCCCCACACGCAAGGTAAAGCCAATCGTGCGTGAACACTCCCCGCCCCACACATCCGACATAGTAAACTGCAAAGGAATCGGGGTTGGGAATGTAAACGTGGTCGAGGTATTGACTTGTTTTTTATCAAACCCCACCATAAAAATACGAGGGCGATGTTGAGGCACACCAAAATCAGAGGCTTTTAAAATAGCGTAAGTAAACGTATAGCCTAAATGTTCTATGGATTCTCGAATGACTCTAAGCGTCTTGCCTTCATCGTGTTTCTCTAGGTGACGCACATTTTCTAAAATAAATGCGGACGGACGCTTGGCTTCTAAAATATCTAAAATGCAAAAAAACAAGTTCCCCCGCTCGGAATCATCACCATCAGTAAAGCCTTTTTTACGCCCCGCTTGAGAAAAGGGTTGGCAGGGAAAACCTGCACATAAAACATCATGATCAGGCACGGCCTCGGGAGCGATATTACGAATATCCGTATTGATACACGCTTCGGGCAGAGCGTGGTTATGCAAGTAAGTTTTACGAGCCTCGGCATCTTTTTCAGACATAAAGACGCATTCCGCCCCTAGTGATGCTAACGCAAGATGAAAGCCCCCAATACCTGCAAACAAATCAATAAAGCGATACGGCTTACCCTCGTTTTCAAAAGGAAGCTCTGCAGACGATGTGGTCGTGAGAAGTGAAAGTTGCATCATTGAAACGTCTATTTATGCCGCATGGTGGGGAAGAGTATCACATCACGGATGGTTTGGCTGTTGGTCAACAACATCGCCAACCGATCAATGCCCATGCCCATGCCACCTGTGGGGGGCAGACCATAGCTTAAGGCCGTTACATAGTCGGCATCTAGTTGGTGAGCCTCGCCATCGCCCGCATCTCGTTCGGCCAGTTGGGCTTCAAACATCGCTTGCTGATCGGCAGGGTCGGTCAATTCACTAAAGGCGTTGGCTAGTTCCCAGCCTACCACATAGGTTTCAAAGCGTTCGGCCAGCAAGGGGTTACTGCGATGCACCTTGGCCAAGGGGGAAATATCCCGAGGTAAATCCGTCACATGCGCGGGGTTCCATAGGGTGTGTTCTACCTTTTCGCCAAAGACGGCCTCGACCACCTTACCCCACACCGTACATTTACCCGTATACACGCCCAAGGCCTCAGCCTGTGCTTTGGCATCGGCCAGATCGGGGTACTGAGTGAAATCGACGCCCGTGGCCTCTTGCACCAGCTCGCACATGCTGGCTCGCCGCCATGGCCCCGCCAAGTTGACGGTTTTATCGCCAAAGGGGAGTTCTAGCGTGCCATGCAGTGTCAGGGCAATGTGCTGTACCAAGTTTTCAGTCAGGGTCATCATATCGTGATAATCGGCGTAGGCTTGATACACCTCCAGCGTGGTAAACTCTGGGTTGTGACGGGTGGAAATGCCCTCGTTACGGAAGCAACGGTTAATTTCAAACACCGTATCGTTCAAGCCCCCCACCACCAAGCGTTTTAAGTGAAGCTCGGGGGCAATGCGTAAAAAGAGTTCCATATCCAGCGTGTTGTGGTGCGTGGTAAAGGGTTTGGCGGCGGCCCCGCCTGCAATGCTATGCAGCATGGGGGTTTCCACCTCAAGTCCGCCGTGTTGAATCAAATACTGCCGCATGGTTTGCACAATTAACGACCGTTGACGTAAGGTGGCACGGCTTTCGGGATTCATGATTAAATCCACGTAGCGTTGGCGATAGCGTTGTTCTACATCCGTCAGGCCGTGGTATTTTTCGGGCAGGGGGTGCATGGATTTTGCCAACACCTCCAGTTGAGTGACCCGCACCGAAAGTTCGCCACGGGGGGTACGGCGTACCGTGCCTTCTACCCCAACCATATCGCCAATATCCAGTAGTTTTAGTAGGGGCAGGCAGGCCTCGTGTAAACTTTCTTTATGGCAAAAGGCTTGTACTTTGCCGTGGGTATCATGCACATCTAAAAACATGCCACTGTTACGCATCGCTAGGATTCGGCCTGCAATGCGTACCACATCGGTGGTTTCTGTGCCAGCCTCTAGGGTCTCGTACAACTGGGTGAGTTCGCCTTGGGTGTGGGTACGTTCAAAGCGGTAGGGGTAGGGGTTATGACCGAGTTCTTTCAGTTTTTCGCGTTTTTCAATACGGTTTTGTAAAATGTAGTTGGCATCGTTGGCAGGGTGGGCGGGCGTGTTGCTGGGGGGTGTTGGGTTAGACATCATCATCAATAGAAAAACCTTATGAATGTGTAATTAAGAAAAAAGAAACATGTATAGAAATCTCTGCAAAAGAGTTTTTCGAGGTCTCTAAGTTCCTCGTTTTGCATTGCCCTACGGGCAATATTGAGAGGCCGTTCCTCCCTCTCAAACTCTCCCCCCCTTCAGTATTTATAGGGGCTTCGCCCCTATAGACCCGTTTTCTCAAAGGGGTTTACGCAACCAACGTTCAACACTTCATTGTACGCCCGAATGGGCTTTTGCAGAGGTTTCTATAGTATACCTAAAACAGTTGTGTTTTCAATCAGCCTATATCGACAAAGCTTGAGGGTGTACACCCTGCCTAATTTAAAAATCATCCAAAAGGATTATCTTTTTGCTTGACAAATGATTTTTCTTGAAAAAGGGTGTGCATTTTTTACAAAGTTTGTTATACTTTATATTAATCATGCTAAGAGTGTAATTACCTTTTATGGTTACATGATAATCTTTGTAATAAAATAAGATGTTCATTAGACGTTGTTCTTTGTTCGTTGCGTTCGGTTCTCGTTTTTTTGATGCTTTTTGTGCTAAGAGTGATTCATGTAGGTGTTAATCGCTGTTTACGGTTGCTTCCCCGCTGTAAACCTTGTTAGACGAATGGGAGTCCCTTGGGCCAATGACTGCTGCTTTCTCCGCTTCTTCTTCTTTTTCTCAACCATTGGCTACCACGGCTCCAAGTAATGGGGTTGATTTACCTCCGATGACAACCGCGACAATGTCTATACAGGGAAGTATGGCCTTGGCAGCGACGTCGTCGTTTGCACGCCCCTCCACTCAGCAGGTGGTGCGTCAACGCTACGAACAACGCCAACGCCGTAATCATTTGTTGCTAGGCTTTTTAGAGGAAGCCAGCAAGCTGGGTCGTCAGGCTGTTGCGGGGGCGACTTCTGGTTGGCCCGATGACGAAGTGCTACCCTTACCTACGCCAACAGCAACGTCAGTCGCTGGGCAACGCTGGCAATCCAAAGCCAAGACCACCCCACGGTTGCGTCAACGTTCGGTATCCTCGCCAACACGCCAGTGGAAGACCTTGGCTGTACGGGCAGGCCTTACTTTGGTGTCCGGACAGTTAATGGTGTTTTGTGGCATGTTGGCGATGGATGTGGCTCATGTGGCTCAACAATCGCTACGCCTAGAGCAGTTACATGCCCATACGGTGCAAGGGCATCAGCAGTTAAAGAGCAGTATTCAGGGATTCCACAGTAACCAACAACTGGAAGCCTTGGCTCGTAACGAGCTGGATATGGTGGTACCAGGCGAAGTGCTGGTACGCTTGCAGTAATCTCAAGCCCAGCTTAGTTTAATCGAGAGTGGTAACTAAGAGGTTGTTTACAAACTGTGTTAGTCTCTTGCTTTAAGTTGCCCTTTGGGCAACGTAGAGAGGCCGGGGCGTTCGCCCCCACAGTGAGGAGGGACAATCTCAATTCTTACGCAAGATCCTCATTGTGAAAAACCTCTCTACAACGCTCCCCCCTGAGTTATTCTAGGGGCTTCGCCCCTAGATACCCCTATTTTCATTCGTAATTATACTGGTTTTTAACAACTTAACAAGAGTTCTTCTAGGTTTGGACGACTTTTTTAAAAACAGCTTTTAGTTAATACTCTCGTTTAATCGTAGCCGAGCATGGGTTGCACTGCCGTAAGCGAAGCATCGGCCGAGGGTGGCGTAGCGTGCAGAGCATCCAAAAGAACAATCGGTGCTTGGGCGTGGAAATAACGGCTCCGAGCCTTGAGTTCTTGATACAGTTTTCCTTCAGCCAAGGTATGAAGGTTGCCTTCGCATTCAAAAAAGAAGCGGTACTCGCCTATTTTACCCCGTGTAGGCCGACTCTCAATTTTGGTTAAGTTCACCCAATACCGATGAAACACACTTAAATATTCCTTGAGTACCCCAGGATATTCAGGGAGTTTGACGCATAAGCTACTTTTAACGGGCAAGGTAGCAGGGAGGCTGGCCAATCCCACGGGGAGGGCTTGTTTGTGGTGCGTCATGAGCAAAAAGCGAGTCTCGTTTTCAGTAATATCACTAACATTGCTACGATAGCAGGGTAGTTGGTAGCGTTCAGCCGTACGGGGCGGTGCGATGGCGACACTCTGGTGTTGCTGAGGGAGGGGGAGAGCCAACAGTTGATCCACGGCTTCGGTGGTCGAGAGGGTAGGTACCAGATGTACCCCTGTGCCAAACAGTTGGCGAAGCGTTTGCCGACATTGCCCCAAGGCCATGGGGTGCGAATACACCGTATGAATACGGCTGGGGTCTAAATCGGGTAGTGTGCCAATTAATCCGTGTAAGATAGGTAAGGTCCATTCCGCATGAACGATCATCCCCCGTGCCTGATTGGCAAGGGCATCGAGCGTATCAATAACGGTGCCTTCTAAGGCATTCTCATACGGGGCAACAATGGCGTGTACACGGTGTTGCTCGCAGGCCTCCAGTAAGAGGGGGAGGCTTGCAAACGCTTGTAGTGTGATGTGTTCGGATGGCAGCGTTAAGAGTTCCAACAGGCGAAGGGCAGCATTGTGCGAGTTGGTAAAGGCTGGCCCAAGGTAGCCGATACAATACGGTTCCGTAGAGTATACAGAAGAAGGGGATGAAGAAGAAGAGAGTGAAGAAGACATCAAGCAACGAGGCCTCATATAGTAGAATAGCTTTAGGTTGAGGTAAGTCGAGCATCGGGGTTTATAGGGGCGAAGCCCCTATAAATAAGTTAGGGGGGAGAGTTGTAGAGAGGGAGGAACGGCCTCTCTACGTTGCCCAGAGGGCAACTTACCACCAAGCTGAGACGTTTCGACTATACAAGTAATGTAAGATTTATTTAGTTTACCATGAACACGTGCCGCTTGCACTTTTTGTAAAGAATCAACGGCCCTCTCAGGGAAGTGAGAGAGCCGTTGAAGAAACAGCGATGATCTTAAAACGGAGGGGTTAAATTAACCGTGAAGCCACCCCAGTGGATTGGTTCGCTTGCGATAAAATCGAGACAGAGGCTTGTTGCAAGATTTGATACTTGCTCAAGTTGGCCGACTCTCTAGCGACATCGACGTTGCGGATGCGGGATTCGCTAGCGGAGAGATTCTCGCTAGTAATTTGTAAGTTTGCCGAAGCCCCTTGTAAGCGGTTGGTCATGGCACCAATGGAGGCACGACGGTTGTTAAGCTTTTTTAAGGCACTATCAATGGCGGAAATGGTACCGAGGGCCGAGGCCATGTTACTGACACTTCCTGTGGAAATACCACTTTTTAATTTACCGCCCGAAAGTCCTGAAATACTGCTATCGCCAAACACACTGCCTTGAGCGACGTTGAGTACATCGACGGAGGAATCGGTACCAGCCCCAAGTTGAACCTTCAAACTGCTGACACTACCATTCAGTAGCTTTTTACCGTTAAACTCTGCCGCTTTAGAGATACGAGTAATGTCTGATTTTAACTGAGACAGTTCTAAGTTAATGGCACTACGTTGCTCGCTACCCATCACCTCAGAAGACCCTTGCACCGCAAGTTCACGCATCCGCTGTAGGTTGCTGGTAATGGTATCTAAGGCACCATCGGCGGTGTTAAGTAGGTTAATGGCATCTTGGGTGTTGTTGTTGGCTTGTTGACTACCACGGATTTGGGAACGCATTTTCTCTGAAATAGAGAGGCCAGCAGCATCGTCGCTAGCACGGTTGATGCGGAAACCAGACGACAATTTAGCCATGCTGGCGGCTAAATTGTTATTATTCGCACCCAATACCCGTTGGGCATTCATGGATTGTACGTTCGTGTTAATCGTGAGTCCCATCATGGAAACTATCTCCTTTAACTTCCTTGGTTTTGGCTTTAACAATCGCATACATAACTTGAGAAAGAGAAAGCCAAAGTCATTTACTTAACAAAACAAACATAGATAAAAACGTTACCTAACTTACTGTGAACCCTGCCTAGGGCAAGATTCTCTTGAGTTGCTGGGTCAATGCCCACTTATCACCGTTTGTATCAACCTGTGCTTACTAGGCATATCGAAAGAGAGTAATTGGAAATAAAAGCCTTGTTACACTTTGTTACATCGTCATTGTGTTGAAGCATGGCACGTTTTTGGATGTTTGTTTGTTTTAGCTCTTGGATGTTAGGTGTGTTTCTATTACATTAGTTGTAGAAGACTCTGCAAAAGGTTAAATTACTCTGTTCCTTCTCCCTTAGGGAGAAGGTGAGGATGAGGGAAACGCAGACTACACCTAGGTTGGTGAAATCCCTCACCCCAGCCCTCTCCCTAAGGGAGAGGGGGTAAAGGGGCTTTTTCAGAACTTTCTATAAATGATTTTTTTATTTAATGTGTGTTGTGTTCCGTTTTTTTAGCTTTTTAAGGAGACTCTTTGTTTATGATGTCCATGCAAGTTCCCCCAACGGGTTATAATCCTACCATGATGCAACAGCGTCCAGTGGCTCCTCAGCCAAAAGCCTCTAGTTTTACGATGGCTAACTATGTGGGGCAAGGTGTGAGTCCTGCAGGTACCGAGGTGAGTAAGCAAGCCATGAATCATGCAGAATCTGCCAAACAACAGGGCGATGCCAAAACGGCAGAGCTAGATAATGTGGTGGCGTTGTTTGCAAACCCCGTTTATTTTTACACGGCTAAGTACGAAGAAATGGCCGATAAGCAAAAGGCTCAAGCAGCAGCTAGCATGGCGACGCCAGCCCCTGTGGGTGGCCAGCGTCAGTTTATAGGCTAGTTTTTTTTACAGAGATGATGACAACACCCCCCTTTAGTGAAAACACTAAAGGGGGGTGTTATATAGAGTTAAATCCTTACGTCTTAGATTGGTGGTAAGTTGCCCTTCGGGCAACTTATCACCAAGAAGTAAGAAAGAAGCGGTTTAAAACTATTTGCAAACAGCCCCTAAGAGTTGCTATTAAAACTATCCCTTTCTTGTGAGAAACACTCGCAAGAAAGGGATGATTAAATATAACTAAAAACCGAAGGGTTGCTAATTACGCACCTTGAGCAGCAGACCAACCTGGCACGCCATCAAAACTACAGAGATGTTCTGTTTTGATGAAATCTAAGCCTTGAGCTTCAATGTTACCCAACAGTTGGATGATATCTTGGTGGGATACCACCGCCCCAGAGGCATGTTGGAAACGGCAACGCCAGTGATCCACCAAGAAGGTTTCAGCAAAACCATTAGGCCATACCTTTTGCCCACGACTGGAAACCAGCTTCAATTGCAAGTTACTGGTTTCAGCGGCTTGTAGTTTAGCGGCAATTTCATCGGGCGTAAGTTTGGCTTCATGCAGAAACACATCGACACCCAACAGCTCTTTTTTAGCAGGGATGGTCGGCGTGTAAGCAGGCTTGGTACTCGCTTCAGGGGCTTTAGCATTGTAAGTAACGGCAGGCAACTGCGAGGGTACTTGCCCTAAACGAGCAATAACGGCATCGGCAAATTCACGCGTCCCTACTTTTTCTACAGAAATACCTTCTTTAAAGATATCGTAGGTGTGTACGCCATCTTCCAATGTTTTGAGCCATGCGTTGTGTACCGCAGCGGCGACATCGGGTTGGTTAATATGTACCAACATTTGTACCGCACCTAGCAACAAGCCAGAAGGATTGGCCAAGTTTTGCCCAGCCCGACGAGGAGCCGAACCGTGAATGGCCTCGAACATGGCACAATGGTCGCCAATGTTGGCCGAACCAGCCAAGCCAACAGAGCCAGCAATTTGAGCCGCCACATCCGATAAAATATCGCCGTAGAGGTTGGCCATCACAATCACATCAAAGGCTTCGGGGGTATCGGCTAGTTTGGCGGCACCAATATCCACAATCCAAAACTCGTTTTCAAGCTCTGGGTATTCGGCGGCCACTTCATCAAACACTTTGTGGAAGAGACCATCGGTCAGCTTCATGATGTTATCTTTAGCAAAGCAGGTCACTTTTTTACGGTTGTGTTGCTTGGCATACTCAAAGGCGTAGCGTACAATTTTTTCGGTTCCAGGGCGAGTGATGAGCTTGAGGCACTGGTAAACATCATCACTTTGGCGGTGTTCAATACCAGCGTACAAATCTTCTTCGTTTTCACGAATAATCACCACATCCATGTTGGGGTGTTTGGTACGCACAAAGGGATTGTAAGAAACGCAGGGACGAATGTTGGCATACAGACCCAAGGTTTTACGAGTGGTGACGTTTAAGCTTTTGAAGCCCCCCCCTTGAGGTGTGGTGATAGGTGCCTTCAAAAAGACTTTTGTACGACGCAGGCTCTCCCAAGATTCAGGGTCGATACCGGCACTGTTGCCACGCAAATACACTTTTTCACCAATTTCAATGGTTTCCACATCAATTCTGGCACCAGCGGCTTGAATAATACGCAAGGTGGCATCCATAATTTCGGGGCCAATACCATCCCCGTGAGCCACGGTAATGGGTACATTTTGACTCATCATCATTACAAAAATATCCTTCTTTACAAGAGATCAGGGGAGTATAACAGAGACACTAGTTTAACTTAAACATTGATAAAACACAAAGTAAAGGGCGAGCAAGAGAAGAACTCAAAGTACTACAGCATTAACCCCATTCATGAACGTGACACTTATAACACATGGTTAGGACTAGCCAGTGCCACCCAACACCCAATAGAGCTCCAAGTAATCCTCCAATTAGTACTTCAAAGGGTGTATGCCCTAATAACTCACGTAATCGTACAGGGACACGACTAGGGTGTTGATGCCAAATATCTTCCGTTAACTGATTAAGGACACCTGCCATGCGTCCAGCTGCCCGCCGTACGCCTGCAGCATCGTACATAACAACCAAGGCCAAGGAAGCCGCCACAGCAAAGATGGTAGAAGAGAAGCCACTAATCATACCAACATTGATGGCCATCGATGTCATACTAGCACTATGGCTACTGGGCATACCCCCTGTTTCAACAAGTAGCCGATAATTCAAGACTCGGTATCTAAGAAAATGGCCAATAACTTTAAAAAACTGAGCTAAGAAAGCACCCGAAAACCCTGCGATCATGACTTCGTAACCGTTGTTATAAATTGTTGACCAAAAATCCATGGTGAGTTTACCTTGTATTACTTAGCTGGTACTTAACGTAAATCCGTAGAAAACGGTTGTGACTCTATAAGTTTGTGTTGACGTAACACTTCGTAAAGAACAATCGATACGGCGTTGGCCAAATTGAGGCTTCGTCCTTCAGGCTCGGGAACCATGGGGATGCGAATCGCCTGATGCTTCATGCGTTGCACAAAGGGAATGGGTAAGCCCTTGGTTTCGCTTCCAAACACTAAAATAACCTCTTCAGGAAAAGGAGCATCCCATAGGCCTTGTGTGGCATTGGAGGACAGAAAAAACGGTGTGGCTCGTGGGTAGGCTTCCAGCACATCTTCAAAGCGATAGGTGTGTGTATAATCAGACATGTCTGCGTAATCCATAGCACACCGTTTTAGTTTTTTATCATCTAATTGAAATCCTGTTTTACCCACAATCCATAAATCGGCACCTGTGCAGGTAATCAATCGACGAATATTGCCTGTATTTTCAGGAATCTGTGGTTCCACCAAAACCACCACCACCTTGCTTTGCGAAGGAAGCAGGGGAGAGGAGCCAGCAGAGGAGGTGTCAGAGAAGGCAGCCCCTGTGGGTGGAAGCTTAGTAACGGCCATCATACTCGGTAGATTCTAAAATCTTTTTATAGGCGGGGTCAGTGAGTATCTTCTCTGTACCAATCACCACGCAGGAAAGAGGATCATTCGCAATGTGTACAGGTACTTCTAGTTCTTCGCTCAACAGTTCATCCAACTTGGCCAACAAAGCCCCGCCACCAGCCAGCACAATGCCACGATCCATAATATCGGCAGCCATTTCAGGCGGTGTCATGGCCAGCGTTGCCTTAATGGCATCGACAATTTGTAGCACTGTCGGAGCCAAACAATCACGAATTTCTAAGCTGTTGATTTGTACCGTGTAGGGCAGGCCATTATCAAGGTTAATACCCCGCACTTCCATCTCTTCTTCTTCTTCCACTTTGTGAGCCGAACCTAGGCGTATTTTAATGGCTTCAGCGGTGCGTTCGCCAATGGAAATATTATGCGTGGCCGTCATATACCGTTGAATGTTCTCGTTCATTTGGTCGCCTGCCACTCGGAGACTTTCAGACACCACAATGCCATTGAGGCTCAGCACCGCAATTTCAGTGGTTCCCCCCCCAATATCCACAATCATAGAGCCTGTGGGTTTATCAACAGGCATGCCAGCCCCAATGGCCGCGGCCATCGGCTCATCAATAATGTGGACATACCGAGCATTGGCACTAAAGGTAGCGTCGCCCACAGCACGTCGTTCTACTTCAGTAACGCCTGAAGGCACACACACCACTACACGTCCCAAGTTCCCTTGAAACACACCCGTTTGTCCTGTTACTTTGCTGATAAACTCACGTAGCATGGCTTCCGCCCATTCAAAATCGGCAATCACCCCTTCACGCAGTGGACGAACGGCTCGAATGTTGGCGGGAGTGCGTCCCATCATTTCGCGCGCTTCTAAGCCGACGGCTAGCACGTGATGCGGAGTGGTGGCATAATCAATCGCCACCACCGAGGGTTCACGCAACACGACCCCTTTACCAGCGGCGGCAATCAACGTATTGGCAGTACCAAGATCGATACCTAAATCTTGGGTGGGTTTGGCTCCAAAGCCAAATAAACTAAGTAACGCATTAAGCACGATAAACAACCTTTTTTAGTTCTATAAAAAACTCTGTAACAACCACCAAGGGCGACTTCTTTTTTGGGGGAACATTTACTCTAGCTCTGAAAAAAGTAATATGTATTTTTAAAAAAATAAGCTATAATAAAAATAAGCTACAATAAAGTGTAAACAAAACATAAATCCTTGTCGAGCCACCACGCCTATGCTTTGCAAGATTTAATGGCTGTAGGAACTTTTTTCTCTTTCAGGCTTTCCCTGTAATCCCCCATCATAATACGTTGCGTTAGCCCCTGTAAACGTGAGAGTGATCTCCAACGACGAAGCCTTACAGGCAACCACTAGAATTGTAACAAGTTGTTACTTTTTTTAGCAATTATTTGCATAAGATTGTTTTTATTATAATGTAAGTAAGAACATGTACAAAAAACAATAAACGTTTACAATCATAGTGCTACTAGCACACTAGCTATTAACAGGTTTTGTGTGAATTTTAAGCCACAGGAATAATTACCTTCCTGCTTAAGTTTTATAAGAGGTTTTGCTTTTTATTACGTTTGATAGTTTAGTATTTCCGCTAGAATCGTTTTTTTACACACACACACACGCACACTCTCAATGATTGTTCTTGTGCTTGGGTTGGGCTTCATGTATGAGGTTTGGCTTGTAGCCTGAATAATGATTGGCACCCTAGCTTCCGCTGTATGGCAGAAACTAGGGTTTCTTTTTGACAAAAAAAGAGAGTGTTATAGAAAGCTCTGCAAAAGAGTTTGTCGAGTGTTCTCATGCCAATTAAAAACTTAAATAGCGACTTCCTGCGTTTGTCGCTTTGTGTTGCCCAGAGGGCAACTTAAGGCAGGGGACTAACATTGTTTGTAAACAACCTTTAGTTAACACTCTCAAAAAAAGACCACTTGTTACACAATGGTAAAAGTGGTTTGTTTGATATAGCGTTTTTCGTATAGTGAATTACTATAGGAAAAATATGAGAAATAGAATATGTGTATTAAACTTTAAACACAGGGGATAGATTGATTAGCGTGCCATAAGGCTAGTATCGATTGCCGTAGAAAGAAAGCAGGCCTTAGGCCATGATGTTTAACCCTGTGCCAGACCAAGCACTAGCCCCAGTCCATAAAAGCTCCATATCCTGAGTAGCTGTTTGGTTACGGTCTGTTGTTTTAGCTGTGCCAGCCGTAGAAGCAAAGGCCGCAACCGTTTTCGTAGATGGTGCCTTTGGGGTGTCTTGAGAGATGATACCGTTTTGCGAGATGGTGGTAGGTTGCGGACAAATATAAGGTAAGGATGTTGTTGTATTTAAAGGCGAGGTAAAGGAAATAAGCGACATGAAAGAGTCTCCTTTAGGGGGGGGAAGCGTAAATGGTGGGGCCGTGGGAAGTAACGGAACTGCGATTTTCTGAAACGTTGGTTTGTTTTCTGAACTCAACTTATGTGTATAATACACACAAAGGGGCGTGGTGTCAATAATACAATAAGTCTTATGTAACGACATTGTTACATAAGACTTAAAAAAGGAAGATAGCGAGTAGCGAAAGAGGGCTAATCGGTGAGAGCCAAAACGTGTTCCAGCCCTTGAGTTAACCCCACAGGTAAGCGGTGGAGATGACGACACGCAAGCACCATACCCGCCATAAAGCACTCTCGGTTAAAGCTATCGTGTCGTAAGGTAAGCAACTGACCCGCCTCGGCAAACAACACCTCTTGATGGGCGACTAAGCCTGGCAAACGAACCGAATGAATGTGTAGCCCGCCCTCTGTGCGGCCACCCCTAGCACCTGTAAGCGTTTCATGATCTGGGGCATTGCTATGGCCAAACCCCAAAGGATTGCCTTGCTGCATTAGTTCGGCGGTATGAAGGCTCGTTCCGCTGGGGGCATCGGCTTTTCGGTTGTGGTGTAGCTCAATAATTTCGGCATGGTTAAAGTACTTACTGGCCTGTTTGGCAAACTGCATCAGTAGCACGGCACCAATTGAAAAATTGGGGAAGAGTCCGCCTGACAAGCCGTGCTGTTTCAGCAAGGCATCAATGGTGGCCAGCTGATCGGTTGTCATGCCTGTAGCACCAATCACGGGTCTGGCTCCTAGATGAAGACTGGCCAAGGTGTTTTCATACACCGTGCTGGGGTGTGTCACATCCACGCTAATCAGACGATCGGTGCGGGGGTTGATGCTTATGCAGGCGTGGGCGAGTGCTTCTTGTGCAGTGGCAAAGCAGGGGATAGGCTGAGGATGGGTTAGCCCTAGGTAAGCCACAATATCACTTCCTGCTGCTTTACGACTGCTACAGGCCACAAGCTCTAAGCCCTCTGTGGCGAGTAGCGTTTTAACAAAGGGGAGACCCATGTTGCCCGTGGCTCCGAATAAAACAATAAAGGTGGTCATGTGCGTTGTCACTTTCTATGTCGTTATTTTCTATACAGAGAGGGTAATATCCAAGCCAATATCAATCGGGCTAGCCCCTAAGGTAATTTGACTGGTGGAAATAACATCCACCCCCGTGCGAGCATAGGCAGCAATGTTCTCTAACGTAATACCGCCACTGACTTCTATCACGGCTCGGTGTTGAATTAATGCTTTGGCTTGCTCAATTTCTTCAAGGGTCATGTTATCCAGTAAAATAACATCGGCACCCGCATCGAGGGCCGCTTGCACCAAGGCTAGCGTATCGGCTTCCACTTCTAGCTTGGCGGTGTGGGGTAGGTATCGCTTGACTTGCGTTACAAGGCTCGCTAAATCAGTGGAGACACTTTGTAGTAGCGTATCTTTAAACATGGCCGTACTGCCTAAATTATACCGATGAGCATACCCCCCGCCGTGCAACACGGCTTGTTGTTCCAGCCAACGCAAGTTGGGCGTGGTTTTACGGGTGTGGGCTAAACGGCAGTGGCTATCCCCCATGGCCTGAACAAACCGATGCGTTTGGGTGGCGATACCGCTTAAATGTTGCATGAAATTGAGCAAGGTACGCTCGGCTTGCTGAATGCTGGTAAGCTTACCCGTAAGCTTGAGAACAGGGGCGTAGGCAGCAACGGCCGTGCCATCACTGACGAGAGGGAGGCAATCGAGCGTGGTATCCACGCAGGCGGCGACGCATTGAGCCACGGCCACCCCGCTGATAATGCAGGCGGTGCGTGGAACCACCATCGCCGTGATGGTGGGAATGGGCTGTTGTTGCTGGGTAAACCACTGGATGAGGGCTTGCGATAAGATATCGCCTTGAGCTAAATCTTCTAACAAGGCGGGTTTCACGTACGCTTCAAGCTGTAGGGGGAGCATGGGTGTTGAGATTCCTTATAACTAGTTATTGTAGAGAGAGAGAGAGAGAGAGAGAGAGAGTTTGAAACTATTTTATAGAAATATAGAAACCTCTGCAAAAGCCCAGATTGATCTGTTTCTTCTCCCTTAGGGAGAAGGTTAGGATAAGGGAAATGCAGGCTACACCTAGGTTGGTGAAATCCCTCACCCCAGCCCTCTCCCTAAGGGAGAGGGGGTAAAGGGAGTTACGCCCTCAGCTTTCAACCCTTCGTTGCACGCCCGAATGGGCTTTTACAGAAACTCCTATAATTAGTGTATGGGCGAACGCCTGCGATCATCTTAATACTGTATTTTCAAGCCGTAAAGCCTCAAGAAGAGACGGATTTACGTTATATTAAAGAATACTATAAACATGCACCTTGGTTTTATCAATTTTTTATAATAGAGTACCTCAGCCCCCTGAAAGGATACCCAGCTTACCATGATGATGATGGCCAGTATTGATGATGATGCACTGATTCAAGAGTTTATTACCGAAAGCCAAGAGCATTTATGCAACATTGAACCTGATTTGTTGGCCATGGAAAGCCAAGCCCCTGAGGTAGATCAACACATCGTCAACAGTATCTTTAGAGCCATCCATTCCATTAAAGGGGCTGCAGGCTTTTTTGGTTTTGAAAACCTTAAAAAAGTATCGCATGTGATGGAAAGTGTCCTGATGCGGATGCGAGACAAAGAGCTAACCCCACAAAGCTACATTGTGGAACCCTTGTTGATTGGGGTAGACCGTCTGCGAGAGATGTTGGATGACGTGAGCCAAAGTGAAACCTTGGATTGCACGGCACTGAGTGCCGAGTTGCACTACTATACGTTGCATGATACCCAGTATCAAGCCACAGGTACAACTTTATCAACGACGACAACACCAACGGGGAGTATTGCCACACCTACCGTGACGAACACACAGAATGAGCCTAGTACGATAAGCAATCATTTAGCCTTGGGGTTTGAGGTGGATTTAACACAAGCTCAGAAGGCGAAAAATTCGGGGCAACACTTCTTTTTACTAACGTTGAATGCAGGCAAAGATTTGTTTGATCGGCATCGAGAGTACCTAGATGTAGAAACCACGGCGAAAAGCCTTGGCACGTTTTTAGGAAGCAACGTACCCGCAGCCGATCACGATACCCCCCCTGAAACGATTCAATTACTGACGGCCACCGTGCTGGAGCAAGATTTACTAGCGGGTGCCTATGATGTGGCTCCTGAAGCGATTCAGTCCTATACGTTGGATTTAGCTTCGAACACATCGACTTTGGCAGATAAGTTGAAAGAAGGTACCTTGCAGGTAGCCCTGCCTGCAGCTCCTTTTACCCCTAGTGTGACGGTGGTGGAACAATCTAACACGCCTGCATCTACCACAAACACCGCTAAAGCCCCTGAGGCCAAGGCTCCCCCCGCAGGTGGAGCTAACAGCGATGCTGGGGCAGAAACGATTCGGGTACGGGTGGATTTGCTCAATAAACTGATGGATTTTGCAGGCGAGTTGGTACTGACACGAAATCAACTGATGCGAACTGTGGGCAACACCGTCGAGGTAGATCAAAACGAACTGGGCATTGGCCGTATTGTGCAAAGCATTGATGTCGTCACCTCCAGTTTGCAAGAGCATATTATGCAAACCCGTATGCAACCCATTGAAGCGGTGTCTCGTCGCTTCCCGAGAGTGGTGCGTGATTTAGCGAATCAGCTAGGTAAAAAAATTACCTTTGAAATGGTGGGGCAAGAAGTCGAGCTGGATAAATCTATTTTAGAATCGCTTTCAGACCCCCTAACGCACATGATACGCAACTGTTGCGATCACGGCATTGAAACCCCTAACGAGCGTCAAGCTAACGGCAAGGCAGCTGCAGGAACGATTCGCTTATACGCCTACCACGAAGGCGGACAAATTAACCTTGAAATTAAAGATGATGGCAAGGGGATTGATACGCAACGGGTGGGTAATAAGGCCATTAGCCTAGGGCTGATTACCCAAGCTCAGTTTGATGCGATGTCTCACCAAGAACGTTTGAACCTCATTTTTCACCCTGGCCTTTCCACCGCCGAGAAAGTGTCAGATGTCTCTGGTCGTGGCGTGGGGATGGATGTGGTGCGTGCCAATATTGAGAAAATGGGGGGGCATATTCATCTACAATCTACCTTTGGGCAAGGCTCTACCATTACCTTGCAGTTACCGTTAACGCTGGCAATTATCCCCTCGTTAGTGGTGGGGTGTAGCAACTATCGTTTTGCTATTCCGCAAGTGAACCTGCTGGAGCTGGTGCGTATTCGGGCCGATGAAATTCACACTAAAATTGAACGGGCTGGGCGGGCGAACGTGTTACGTTTACGGGGGCAACTGTTGCCCTTGTTAAAACTAAGCGATGTACTGCAACTAGAGCCTAGTATCTTTAAACACCCAGAGACAGGGCAATTACAGGTGAATCAGCGTAGCAGTATTGGCGATGTTCGTTTTGAGGATCCTGCCCAAGTTGAGCAACTACCTGATGTAAAACGTCAGCACCCTAACAGCGACTACAACGTACTGGTGTTGCGTTTGGGCAACAATCAGTATGGCCTAATTGTGGATAAAGTATTTGATACGGAAGAAATTGTGGTGAAGCCCCTCTCTAAATACATTAAAGGGTGCAAGTGCTTTAGTGGTACTACCATTATGGGCGATGGCTCTGTGGCGATGATTTGCGATGTGGCAGGCATTGCCAACTATGCCAAGTTACACTTTAGCGAGGTAAAAGCCGAAGAGGATCGCCGTAAGGCCTTGGCCGCTAAACGGCTTGAACAAAGCGAGCTAGAAAGCAACGGCAACCGCTTTAAGGAAGCTGTGATTCTGTTTAGCAACCACGAAAACGAGCAATTTGCCCTACCCTTGCACAGTGTGTTACGGCTAGAAAAAATACAGCTTAACGAGCTGGAAGTGGTAGGCAGCCGCGAGTTTGTAAATTACCGTGGTGCCAGTTTGCCTCTTATTCGCTTAGAGGATTACCTCTCGGTGCGTTCGGCCGATAGTCAGGCCACCGAAGCCTTTATGATTGTGCCGAATGTGGCTGGGGGCAAGGCGGGCATTTACGCTAGCAAGATTTTAGACACGCTTGAAGTAGAGTTGCAGTTAGATACGCATTTAATAGGAGAAACCCAAGTACAGGGGTCGGCCGTGATTAACGATCATTTAACCGTATTCCTGAATGTGAATGAACTGTTGCAATCGGCGGGGGTTTGGTTGGAAGCAGAGGATTATTTAGCGGTCTAGTATTTTGAAAAGAGTTTCTACAGTTCCACGCTTGTCGCCTTGTGTCACCTGCGGTGACGTAGAGAGGCCGTTCCTCCCTCTCAAACTCTCCCCCCTAGATTATTTGAGAGTATTAACTAAAAGCTGTTTTGAAAAAAGTTGTCCAAACCTAGACTAGCTCTTGTTAAGTTGTTAAAAATCAGTAGAATTACTAATAAAAACAGGGGTATCTAGGGGCTTCGCCCCTAGAGTAACTTAGGGGGGAGAGTTGTAGAGAGGGAGGAACGGCCTCTCTACGTTGCCCAGAGGGCAACTTAAGGCAGGAGACTAACATCGTTTGTAAACAACCTTTAGTTAACACTCTCGGTTTATTAACGGGGGCTAACGCCCCCGTTGCCCCCCGAAAAAAAAACCAGTTTTTACGCTATTTAAGCTTAGAGTTGGTATTAAAACATCCGACGATGGGTTTGGTTGGGGATCACCTGTTAAGGGGCAAAAAGCGTTAGCCAAGCTGATTAAGAGGACGGCGGTGCTTTTCTTCATAATCTAGTTGGCGAGCCAACACCTGTTGCGTATTAATAGGCCGCTTACCAAAAACCCGCTCACGTAGGGCGGGCGGGTAACTTTCTGGTTGATAACTCACAAAACGGGCCAACACGGTACTGGCGACATAAATAGGAAGCAAACACGCCACTTCTATCGCCTTTTTAGTGGTGACGGGTACATGCTTGTTTGCCTCAAAGGCGGCGGTGAATAAAAACGACGCAGCGAGAATGAAGCTAGGTTCTGCAAATTCACGCTCCATCGATTCTTTCTCAGTGGGGCGAAACCCTAGCTTGTCATCCATAATACGTGCAACCGATCCGACCAACTTAAGCAACGAGGCAATCATGGCAATTTGGAACGCTTGTTTAAGATTATCTTGGCACAAGAAATCTTGCCAGCCTTTAAAACGAAAGACCTTGCTAGCTGGTGGTGGAAGAGGTAGAGAGGGTGTTGAGGGTAAAGCAGTAGTAACGCCTTGGCGTAGCAACGGCGGCGGAGCCACCAACACGGTAGACGTAGGCGACCAACGCCCCACAGAGAGAGCGACTGGTGAAAGAGAAGCAATAGACATAGCAGTACTTAGGCTCGTTTTTCATGGAAACCAAAGCAAGGTAGCGTCGTTATTCAACAGGAGGCATCCCATTGAACACGCCTACACGCTGTGGTAACACAGGGGGCGGAAAACCATCAATGATTCAATGAGAAACGATACACATCCTATACTTTGAACTATGCCATAAACATTGTGACGAACTGATGACGATGGGAAACATCGCTTATTTATGCTACAGTAAAAGAGTTTTGGAGAGTATTAACTAGGGGTTATTTACAAACCTTGTGAGTTCCCTGCCTCAAGTTGCCCGTTGGGCAACGTAGAGAGGCCGTTCCTCCCTCTCTACAACTCTCCCCCCTGAGTTACTCTAGGGGCTTCGCCCCTAGAACCCCCTGTTTTTATCCGTAGTGATATTGGTTTTTAACAACTTAACAAGAGTTCTTCTAGGTTTAGATGACTGTTTTAAAACAGCTTTTAGTTAATACTCTCAAGTTTTGTGATGGTTGTTCTGCTGAAAGGTTTTGTCGTATGCCATTGACTCCCCTTGCCCCCTATCCTCAATTGCGGTTACGCCGTTTTAGAATGCACGCTTGGCAACGCACTTTAGTGCAAGAACACCGTCTGCATGCCAGCGATTTAATTTGGCCTGTGTTTGTGTGCGAAGGCCATGGCCAACGCCAACCGATTGACAGTTTACCAGGGGTTGAACGCCTGAGTATTGATTTGCTTGTGCAAGAAGTGCAAGAAGCCGCTGAACTGGGGATTCCCATGGTGGCCTTGTTTTGTGCGATTGACCCCACCTTGAAAGACGATGCCGCCACCGAAGCCTTTAACCCCAATAACTTGGCGTGTCGGGCGATACGAGCGATTAAAGAAGCTTGCCCTAACATTGGGGTGATGGTGGATGTCGCCTTGGATTTATACACGAGCCATGGCCATGATGGCCTGATTGTGGAGGGGGTGGTGGCGAACGATGCGACGGTGGAGGCTCTGGTAAAACAATCGCTTAACTTTGCCAACGCTGGGGCGGATGCCTTGGGGCCAAGTGATATGATGGATGGCCGTATTGGGGTCATTCGGCAGGCCTTGGAAGCAGCGGGTTTTCACGATACCTTGCTGATAGCCTACAGTGCCAAATATGCCTCGGCGTTATATGGCCCGTATCGGGATGCGGTGGGTAGTGCCAATAATTTGAATACCCCCGCCACCACCGTGGGGGCTAGTAAAGCCACGTATCAGCAACACCCCGCCAACGTGCTAGAGGCCTTGCGAGAAGGTGCTTTGGATGCCAGTGAAGGAGCCGATGCCCTGATGGTGAAGCCTGCCTTGTATTACTTAGATGTGATTTATCGGTTAAAAGAAGCAACGCCATTACCGATGATTGCCTACCATGTAAGTGGGGAATATGCGATGGTGTGTGCCGCTGCGGAAAAAGGCTGGCTGGATAAGGAGAAGGTCTTGCATGAGGCGTTGCTTTCGCTTAAGCGTGCGGGCTGTGATGCGATTATTACTTACGCCGCCAAACAGATGGCTCGCCACTTGAAGGTAGGTAGGCTACAATAAAAAAAGAGAAGAACTAATCAGAATAAGGATTTTTTGACGCATGCTCAATGAGTTTCACTGCACGGCGGTGCCACGGTTTCAACGACGCCTTTTAGGCTACAGCGTGCAACAGCTACCGATAGAGGCCTTCTTCTTTAATTGTCCGCCCCCTACCCAGCACGATCTTATCCCCGTAGAGGTGTTGTTTATTGGTGCCTTTCACGGCGATGAACCTGAATCGGCAGAGATACTGTATAAACTGATTGATACCATTCAGCAATTGCCGATAGAACAACGCCCCATGATGCCGTTTATTATTCTGCCACAACTGAACCCCGATGGTCTGCTAGCCAACACCCGCAAGAATGCGAATCAAGTGGATTTAAACCGTAACTGGCCAACCCAAAACTGGGAACCCAACGCCCAGCACGAGCATTATCACAGTGGCCCCGCCCCCGCCAGCGAGCCTGAAACACAACGGCTACAACGCCTTATTGAAGGCTTTCCGCCCCAACGCATTGTGAGCCTACACACCCCGTATCGGTGTGTCAACTACGATGGCCCTGCCGAAGCCCTAGCCGAACGCTACGCCCGTGTGTGTGGCTACCCTGTAGAGGCCAGCATTGGCTACCCTACCCCAGGTTCCTTTGGCACGTGGGCGGGTGTTGAGCGAGAGATTCCCACCCTAACGGTGGAACTCCCCGATAATCAACCGATGGCTCAAACGTGGGCAGAAAATCGAGAGGCCTTATTGGCGATGCTCAGTAGAGACTAGTGTAGATGAGGGGCGACGTGATTCACAACCTCGGGTAGTTTATGACCCGTGCTGAGTGACAACATCCCACAATTTGCCTAAAACTCCTGGGGTTTTTTCTAGCAAACCAACATGGGTATATGTACCGACACTGTGGGCTAATTGTTCGGTGCCCAGAGCGGCACCAACCCCAAAAAGCCACGGGAATAGCTTGTCACCTGTTGTTTTAGGTAGCGCTGCTACGGAGGTTCCGTTTACAACGGCGGGGGTAAGCGTACTAGCAATGGCCTCAATTTTCGGGGGCTTAGCACTGTGTAAGCGGGCGGCATTAAGTAACCATGTACTTACTACAAGCAAGCCTCCTGTTCCTGTTAGGAGCCAACCATAGTGTTTGCCTACAAAGTCTTTAGTTTTCTCTAAACGTGTTTTTTCTTGAGCCACTTCTTTCTTCAATGTCCCTACTTCTTGGCCGATGGTTTGATTCACCTGTTCAGCTTCTTTTTCTAGCTTTGCCACAGCAGAGGTTAATTGAAGCGTATCCGTCTCGGATGTGTGAGAGGATGTCGACGTTGGCGAAGATTCGACAACCGATCCTTCCGTCCCCTCACGGGATTGGGAAATGGATTGGGAAATGGGTATGGACGTAGCGGAAATAGAGAACGCCATGGCTGGCAAGCACCTTAATTATGTTTCAATAAAAAATACAACGAGTTTCTACAGTATACCTATAAGGCATAAAACAATCAACCTTCTAGTTTTGTGCTTTCTATTTTTGAGAGTGTTAACTAAAGGTTGTTTACAAACGATGTTAGTCTCCTGCCTTAAGTTGCCCTCTGGGCAA
>JBJTUB010000365.1:0-11949 GCA_046080465.1 Vampirovibrionales bacterium
CTCTTCCGCTAAGGCCCATGTCTTGGCTCCTAGTCCTTTGGGGGTACTACGAGTATATTTACAAGGGCAGTTTTTACATTGCCAACGTTGTACATCTTTAACAAATCCAGCTTTTGATTTTTCGCTACTTCCACATTTAGGGCAGTTCCTATAGCACACACTTCTCTTTCTAAACAAAAGAAAAGTATACCATCTAATTAGTTAAATGTCTCGTTTATTTATAGGGGCTAACGCCCCTATAAACCCCATTTTTTAGCTTTTTACGCTTCTAGCGTTCGGTGCTTCATTGCGAGGGCGAACGCCCCCAGCTTTCAACACTTCATTGCACGCCCGAAGGGGCTTTTGCAGAGGCTTCTATAGAAAGCTTTTTGCACGACGCACATTGCGTTGCAGACGCTTTAGCCCTGTTCGGCGTAGGGGGGTGTTGGTGAAGGTCGCCTCAAAGGTGGCTTCATCCATCGTTAGTAGTTGTTCGGCGGTTAGGTTCATGAGCCAATCTCGCTTAAAAGCCTTGGCTGGCAAAATCGGTAGCAATTTGCGCTGGGTTACTGGCTCGTCTTATAAAATCGTTATCGCTTAACGTACTACTGCAATATTTGCCTGTCCAATAACTCGGAGAGGTCAGCCATGTTTCAGTAGGCGAAGTTGAATTACTACAAGCAATAGTCCCTCTATTTGTTAGAAACAAATTAGTGGGCTTGCCTAGATCACTCGTACTGGTAGGGCTACTGTTAATATCAGGGTCAACTGATAGGCCTGCAATACTAATACGCCCATAGCGACTGGTATTATACACCCAGCCTTCAGTATAAAACCCTGTATTCTCAAGGTTCTGAAACAATACCACAGCCCCATTTTTGAGTCTGATACACTTCGCACTCCACGAGTTACCAACATAACACGCCCCAAGTTGTTCAGGTATAAACGTGGGGACATTTCCATATGCAGGTACTACAAACTCAGAATCGCCCGTGTAGGGAACACCATCCAAGTACTTAAGAATCTGGGCGATGTTTGTATCGGTTTTATTCGTAGCTATCGGAAAGTTCCCGCCTGCGGCTTGCCATTTTGCCATGGCCGCATTCAGTTCCATAATGGCACCTTGTACCACCTTCTCGCTTTGTTCAGCTTTCAGGCGGTCGCTCACCTTTACGGCAGCCCCTGTTAAGGCGGCTACTAAGCCAATTACACCAAGGGTGATGAGTATTTCGCTTAGGGTAAAGGCTAGCAATCGCTTTGTTTGAAGCATGGGTGGAGGTGTCTTTCATTTACTACGATGTGTTTACCGTTATTAAGAATAAACTTATATTCAAAAGGGGCTTTACACACTCTATCGGTTGGTAGGATCATTCTCTACACTCATTGTTAAAAAGTTGTTACTTGATAGCATTGCGTACATTGCGTTGCAGACGCTTTAGTCCTGTTCGGCGTAGGGGGGTGTTGGTGAAGGTGGTGTCAAACGTAGCTTCATCCATCGTTAATAGTTGTTCGGCGGTTAGGTTCATGAGCCAAGGCCGTGGCTGAAACTCAGGCTCGGTGTGGGGGTGGGCAAAGCGTTCGTTCCACGGGCAGACCTCTTGGCACACATCGCACCCAAACACCCACCCTGCTTGCTTTTCGGCAATGGGTTCGGGGATGGTAGGGCTGCTGCTTTCAATCGTCCAAAAAGCGATGCACTGGTTGGCATCCATCACGGTCGGGGCGACTAATGCATCCGTCGGGCAAGCGGTGATGCACCGTTGGCAGCGTCCGCAGTGGTTGGTATCATCCAGTTGCCACGGCACTGGCGAGTCGTGGGAAGGTGCTTCTACCACGGGTTGGTTCAGCAGTAGTTCGGCAATAAACACGTAGGAGCCGTGCTTTTTGGTTAGTAGCAAGCTGTTTTTGCCCTGCCACCCCAAGCCCGCCCGTACCGGTAGGGCTTTCTCTAAAATGGGGGCAGAATCGGTAAAGCCTCGGCCTTGCAGGGTGGGGTCGCTTTGTTGCAGTTTTGCCAAAAGTTGTTGGAGCTTTTTACGAATCACCTTGTGGTAATCTTTCCCCCACGCATAGCGGGCAATCTTGAGCTTGGGCTCAACCTCGGGCGGGGGGGCGTAGTTCATCAGCAGTACCACCACGCCTTGGCAGTCCTCTATCAGCTGGCTGGGTTGAGTGCGAAAATGAGCGTGAGTCTGCATCCACGTCATATCGGCGTGCTTGCCTTCTGTTAGCCATTGTTGCAGGCGTTGACTTTCCTCCTGCAGAACCAAAGGCGGTAAAAAGCCCACCTCACAAAACCCAAGCTCGGTAGCGAGGGTACGAATCTGCTGTTGGCGTTGTTGAATAAGAATAGACATACTAACATCCTAAAAAGAAACGTTACCCCCTCTCCCTTAGGGAGAGGGCTGGGGTGAGGGATTTAAGGGCGATTCATGAATCGCCCCTACGCTTGTGTTTCCTTCATCCTAACCTTCTCCCTAAGGGAGAAGGAACAGAAGGCCGTACATTCTTCGCAAAAGATTTTAAAGTTCTTCGGTTAGAAACTGGGTATACCCCTCGTAGTGGTAGCTGGCATCCAAGCCCTTCATAAACACGGTACGGTTGTCAATATCCCTTGTTAAGGCTTGGCCTAGCAAGGTTTTAAGTTCTAACGGATTCACGACACTGCGTTCCATGGCACTTAGGTAAGCCTCTTTATCAATGCAACTCCAATCAATCACTTGCTTTAACTGGGCTTTTAACAAGGCATCCAACCATAACCGCATCGCCCGCCCATTCCCTTCACGAAAGGGATGAGCGATATTGAGTTCCACGTATTTTTCAATAATTTCATCAAAAGTCGTATGAGGCAAGGTATCGACTGCTTTAAGCACAGCCTGCAAATACAGGCACGAGGCGAAACGAAAATTCCCCTTGGCAATATTGACCGTACGCACCTGCCCCGCAAACGCATACACCTCGCCAAACAGGGCTTGATGAATGGTGGCTAGGCTGGCAAAGGTGCCAACAGGTAGGCTATCAAGCCTACCCGATTCAAACAAGTGCTTGGCTTGTTGCTTGCTTAGTTTCTCTTCGGCGTGTGCCAAGGCGGAGGCACTGGTGAGGTTGAGTTTATTTTCAAGTACCATTGAAGGAAGACTTTCTCAGTTACGTTGTATTTTGGCTATGTTCTTTTTATACTTGAAAAACAGTGTTTTGTTAAGTGTAAGATTCTAGTTTATAAAAAAGATGGATGTTATGAAGATTTTTGTCGATACCGCCAACTTAAAAGAAATTGAACACGCCGCTGCCTTAGGCGTGGTGTGTGGTGTGACCACCAACCCCAGCCTATTGGCCAAAGAAGGCGATGGCGATGTAAAGGCCACCATTCAAAAAATATGCACCTACTTCCCCAACGGCCCTGTGAGCATGGAAGTGATGAACGATGACGCCGAAGGGATGATTCGTGAAGGCGAAGAATTTGCCACGTGGGGCGATAACATCTATGTAAAAATCCCGTTTGGCGTGGAGGGCATGAAGGCCGTAGCCGCCTTGACGGCCAAGGGGATTCGTACCAACGTGACGTTGGTGTTTTCACCCGCACAAGCCTTGCTCGCCGCCAACGCAGGGGCCAGCTTTATTTCCACCTTTGTGGGGCGGTTGGATGATATTGGCCACGATGGCCTTGTTTGCACCGCCGAGGTTGTGGCCATGTTTCGTAATTACAACTTTACTAGCGAAGTGTTGGCTGCTAGCATTCGTCACCCTTTGCACGCCGTGCAGGCCGCCCAAGCAGGGTGCGATATTGCCACCATTCCCCTTAAAGTGATTCAGCAAATGTACGGCCACCCCTTGACCGATAAAGGCATTGCAGGCTTCAAGGCCGATTGGGCTAAATCTCAATTAGCCACCACGGTTTAGAAGTAGGTACAAGATAACGTGATGCTTGCTTATTCTAACGCTTCCACTTCCAAAAAACGCAAACCCTCGTCTGAAGCAGGTTCCCAGCCCTCACGGCGGGAACGTGCCAGAGAGGCCGAAAAACAGCCCCCCAACCCGTTACTGAACGAGGCACGCAAGGTGTTGGCTCGTAAGCGGTTTGGCCAAAACTTTTTGATTCATCAAGGCATGATTGATGGCATTGTACGGTGTATGGATTTAGCCCCCGATGATGTACTGCTTGAAATTGGCCCTGGGCTAGGCTTTTTAACCCAAGCCCTGTTGCCCAAGGTCACGCACCTGACTGCCGTGGAACTCGACCGCTTTATGGTGGGCTACTTGGAAAAGAAGTTTGCTCCTCAATTAGCCGAACAGCAACTCACCTTGGTTCAGCAAGATATTTTGGCCTTCGATTTAGCCCGATTGGGTGATACTCCCTTCAAAGTTGTGGGTAATTTGCCTTACAACATTACCAGTGGCGTGTTGTTCAAATTTGCAGGCGAACTCACCGATACCGAGGCTCCGTGGCGAAACAAGGTGCGTCAGTTGACGTTTATGGTTCAGCGTGAAGTGGGCGAACGTATTACCGCCACCCCTGGGGGTAAGGCGTGGGGACCCTTGAGCATTGCTCTGCAATATTGGTTTGATTGTTATTTGGAACTCACCGTGCCTCCGCAGTGTTTTCAGCCTGCCCCTAAAGTCACTAGCGTGGTGGTGAGCCTCTACCCTAAGCAAACCCCCTACCCCGAGGTTGATTTGCACCTGATGAACACCTTGGTGCGTGCCAGCTTTCAGCAACGGCGTAAAACCCTGAGAAACTCGCTACTGCACGGCACAGGCTTGCAAGAACCCGCCTTGCTTCAGGCATTAGAAGAGGCAGGTATTCCCCCCAGCCAACGCCCCGAACAGTTGAGTATTGATGATTTTATTCGCTTAACCCATGCGGTAAAGGCCAGCCTTGCCCATGCCTAGTTCTGTTGTTGGTGGCGCTTTGTCGTATTCTAGTTATACACATCAAAGCGTGGCAAAGTTAAACCTCTCTCTGCGGTTGCTTCGCCCCCGTAATGATGGTTATACCGAACTCCATAGTGTGGTGGCTCGTTTATCGATTGGTGATACCTTAACACTCACCCCGCTACCAGCCGTGCCGATAGAAGCAACCTCCTCCTCACAAGCCAACGGCGAACTTCACTTTAGCACCAACGCCGTGGGTTTGACGGACTCACCCGAACAGAACTTGGCCGTGAAAGCCTACCGTCTGTTTGCTAGCACTCAACCGAAGCCCTTGCCCCCCGTGGCCTTGCATCTTGAAAAAGCCCTCCCTGTGCAAGCAGGCTTGGGGGGTGGTAGTAGCAACGCCGCCAGCACCTTGTTACTATTGAATCATTGGGTACAGCAGGTGTTGGTGGGTGAGGGCTATCTCCCTCTTTCTACTCACCAACTGCATCAACTCGCTGCCCAGTTGGGGTCGGATGTGAATCTATTTATTGAAGATCGTAGCCCCCTTATGCTGATGAGTGGCCGAGGCGAACGAGTCGAACCGCTCCCCTTGAGTGTGGCCGAGCAGGTACTGGCTCCGTGGCAGATAGTGATTGTGAAGCATCACGCCGTGGCGGTTTCTACCATTGAAGCCTATCAGTGGATTCATCAAAGTAAAGCCTATAGTGCCGATGCAGGCGAACAGCAACAGCTTGCCTTGTTTGATGCGCTGCACCAGCACGCCCCCTTGCACGATCATTTGGCCTTGCTTATCAACGATTTTGCTCCCGTGGTCTACAAAGCCTTGCCCGAACTTGGGAACATGGATACTCGCTTGCGTCAGTTGGGGGCCAGCCATACCCTGTTATGTGGTAGTGGAGCCTGTGTGGCGGGGGTGTTTACCGCCGAGGCGTATCAACGTTTTCAAGCCAACAAGGCCGTGGCCAAGCACTTCCCTCAAGAAACCCACACCCTGTACCCCGCTCGTTTTCTCACGGAGGCGATGTTACCTATTGAAACTTTATAAAGGCTAGGATGAGGGAAACACAGGCGATACCTAGGTGAGTGGCATCCCTCACCCTAGCCCTCTCCCTAAGGGAGAGGGAGTAAAGCCACCTTTGAAGGGCTTTCTATAGAAGACGTGTTTGAATCGAAAGAAAGAGAGATTGCTCATGATGTCTAACACCACACACGCAAACCCTACCAACGCGAGTAAGTTATGGGGTGGCATGTTTGAAACCGCCCCTTTGGCCGTGTTTCATCGCTTCAATCAATCCTTGCCTTTTGATTGGCAACTGTGGCCGTTTGATATTCTAGGCAGCATCGCCCATGTGCGTATGTTAGGCAAGCAAGGCCATTTAAGCGAGGCGGATGTAACAACCTTGGTGGAGGGGTTAGAAACCCTCTATGCCGATTTAGAATACCAACGCCTGCCCATTGCCACCGCCGATGATGAAGACGTGCATAGCTTTGTCGAACGCATCCTGACCGAACGCTTGGGAACCGTGGCCAAGAACATCCACATGGGGCGGAGTCGGAATGATCAAGTCGCACTCGATTTTAAGCTGTTTTGCCGTCATCGTTTGGATGTGATGACTCACGCCGTAGCGGAGTTGATTCACGCCTTATGCGATAAAGCCGCCCCCCACACCCACACACTGATGCCAGGGTTTACGCACTTGCAGGCTGCCCAGCCTATCAGTTTCGCCCACCATTTAATGGCCTACACCGAGATGTTTCGCCGTGATGTGGAACGTCTGCAAGCCGCCCGCCAACGCTTGAATCTTTCTCCGCTTGGGGCAGGGGCCTTGGCGACCACCACCTTTAACCTTGATCGTGCCTTTGTGGCCAACGAACTCGGCTTTGCGGGTGTGACTCGTAACTCCTTGGATACCGTCTCGGATCGGGATTTCGCACTCGATACCCTGCACGCCCTCACCATGGTGATGATGCACCTGAGTCGTTTAAGCGAAGAATTGATTGTGTGGAATAGTCAAGCCTATGGGTTTGTGACCCTGCCCGATAGCCTAACGACAGGCTCTAGCATGATGCCCCAAAAACGCAACCCCGATGGTGCCGAACTCATTCGGGGTAAAACAGGCCGAGTATTTGGAGCCTTTACCAGCTTGTTTACGACGATGAAGGCTCTGCCCTTGGCCTACAACAAAGATACGCAAGAGGACAAGGAACCCGTCTTTGATGCGATTACCACCGTGCAAGGCTGTTTAACCATCATGACGCTGATGATTCAAGAACTGGAACCCAACGTGGAACGCCTCAAACAGGCCACGGGGCAAGGCTACACCAATGCGACCGATGTGGCCGATGCCCTCACCAAGGCAGGGATGCCCTTCCGTGAAGCCCACGAGTGGACGGGGAAATTGGTGCGTCATGCCATGGGGTTGAATGTCTCGTTAGAGGCGATGCCCTTGGAAACGTGGCAAGCCGTTTGCCCCGCCGTCACCCCCGAGGTGTTGGAAGCGATTCCCTTAGACCGTTGTATGCAACGCCGTGCCGTGGTGGGTGGCCCTGCCCCCGAGCAAGTATCGGCTCATATTAAAGAAACCCAACAATGGCTTCAAACCCTGCCCACCTACTCCGTGTAGGCATCATAAATTACGAAAACACCCTGCCATGGCGACACAACCTTGAGTTACCGCCCGCTTTGGCCGAGGCCGTTGTGTGGAAGCACGGCAACCCCGCCGAACTCAATACCGCCATGCAACAGCACCAGCTAGAGGTATCGATTGTCTCTACGGCACACTACCTTCAGTACGCCCAGCAATACAAGCTATTACCCACGGCCTGCATTGCCAGTGTACTACAGGCAGAAAGCGTGTTTTGGGTGTGCCAAGGAAACTATGCCTCGTTGGAAGAAGCATTAACGCATCATTCAACCGTGTATATCAGTAGCGAATCGGCGACATCGGTGGCGGTGTTTGAAGGCTTGTTGCATCGGTGGTGGCCGCAGCGTCATCGCTTTGAACGCTATGCTTCTAAGCAGGGGGTAGCCACGTTGAACACCCACGGCAATGCGTTTTTAATTGGCGATGAAGCCTTGGCCTTGCTTCAACAGCCCAACTTACACACACACCACACCGTGTTTGATTTAGCTACCCTTTGGCACGATTGGCAACAGGCTCAGGGGTGGCAACCCTTACCCTTGGTGTTTGCTGTATGGGTTGCCCAGCGTACACTTTCCCCGCAACAGCAGGCGTTGGCCGTGGCACTCATTCAGCATTTGCAAACGCACGCCGAAGCGAATGTACCTACGTGTTCGGCGTGGTTGCCCCAGTATCAACTACCTGTGGAGCGAGAGCGGTATTTTCAAACTTCGTTGTGTTACGCACTTTCGTTACACGATTACGAGGATGCAATTCAGCGTCTTTCTGATATGATAAGTACATAAGAATAAGGGTTGCTCCTTGAAAGAGTTCCTCGTTTTGCATTGCCCGTTGGGCAATCTTGAGAGGCCGTTCCTCCCTCTCAAACTCTCTCCCCTAAGTTATTCGAGAGTGTTAACTAAAGGTTGTTAACAAACGATGTTAGTCTCCTGCCTTAAGTTGCCCTCTGGGCAACGTAGAGAGGCCGTTCCTCCCTCTCTACAACTCTCCCCCCTAAGTTATTCTAGGGGCTTCGCCCCTAGATACCCCTGTTTTTATTAGTGATTCTACTGATGTTTAACAACTTAATAAGAGTTAGTTTAGGTTTAGACGACTTTTTTCAAAACAGCTTTTAGTTAATACTCTCAAAAAACGATAACAATTCTAAAAAAAGTAGAAGCCTTTTCCCTAAGTATCTTAAACAATGGTAGAATAGTAAGGACTTCGTGTTAGCCCCTCCTTGTTGTTAAGAAATGCGTTATGAAAAACTACCAAACTACGGGCGTTCTGCTCACCAGCCTTTTAATTGTTGCGGTGCTATTTTCTTACACCTTATTATTGAATCAAAGCGAAACACCCACGCATCCCATCAGCTACTCCTCGTTTTTAGAGAAAGTAGAGCATAATCGCATTAGCAAAGTGACCGTTCAAGGCAACGAAGCCTTAGCTCTTGAAAAAATAGGCCTGCCCTCAGAGACGACAACCAAAACGACTGAGAAACAACGCCCCTCTCTATCGCAATCCTTGGGCTTATCCACCAAGGCAAAATCAAAACAGAACGATCCTGAGCGGTTTAGTGTTCAGCTTCCGCCAGCGTCTACGCCTCTTTGGTTGCCTGTACTGCAAGAACACAAGGTAGAAGTTGCCATTAAGCCCCCCGATAAAGACGGCGTGTGGTGGTCTGTGTTGGGTTCCCTAATTTTTCCACTCTTTTTGTTGGGGATGCTGTTTTTAGTGTATCGCAACATGGCCAACAGTGGCGGGCAAGCCTTTAGCTTTGGTAAAAGCCGAGCTAAGCTCATGATGGAAAACAATATCAAACATCGCTTTGCGGATGTGGCGGGCATTGATGAAGCCAAAGAAGAATTGGAAGAAGTGGTCGACTTCCTTAAAAACGCCGAACGCTATCAAAAGCTAGGAGCCAAGATTCCGAAAGGCGTGTTGCTCGTCGGTAGCCCAGGGACAGGAAAAACCCTGCTCGCCAAGGCCGTCGCAGGTGAAGCAGGTGTGCCGTTTTTCTCTATTAGTGGCTCTGATTTTGTGGAAATGTTTGTGGGCGTGGGTGCTAGCCGTGTGCGTGATTTGTTTGAACAAGCCAAAAAGCACAGCCCCTGTATTGTGTTTATCGATGAAATTGATGCCGTTGGTCGTCAACGTGGTGCTGGCATGGGCGGCGGCCACGATGAACGTGAGCAAACCCTGAACCAAATGCTGGTAGAAATGGATGGCTTTGATGCCACCACGGGCATTATCGTGATTGCGGCCACCAACCGCCCAGATATTTTAGACAACGCCTTATTACGCCCTGGCCGATTCGATAGACAAGTGACCATTGATAAACCCGATTTAAAAGGGCGTGAGCAGATTTTAAAAGTCCATGCCCAAGGTAAACCTTTGGCAGAAGATGTGGATATGCCACGGTTGGCCAAGCGAACCTCTGGCTTTAGCGGGGCGGATTTATCAAACCTGTTGAACGAGGGAGCCTTGTTGGCTGCTCGTCGCCATAAAGAAGTGGTGGAAATGCAGGATATTGAAGATAGCATTGATAGAGTCTTGGTGGGGCTTGAAAAGAAAAACCGTCTGATGAGCGAGCGTGATAAAGAGATTACCGCGTATCACGAAATTGGCCACGCCCTGACCTGTGTTCTCACCCCAGGGATGGATCCGTTGCGAAAGGTGACGATTGTGCCACGAGGCATGGCCTTGGGCTATGCGTGGTATGCCCCCGATGATGATCATGAACCCACCCACATGACTCGTAGCCGTATTTTGGCGGAAATTGCCGTGGCTTTGGGCGGCCGTATTGCCGAGGAAATTGTGTTTAAAGAAATTACCACTGGTGCCAGTAACGATTTGCAAAAGGTCACGAAAATGGCACGCTCGTTAGTAACCGTCTACGGGATGAGCGATAGCCTAGGAACCCTCACCTACGGCGAACGCAACGAACATGTGTTTATGGGGCGTGATTTTGGTACTTCTCGCAATTATTCTGAAGAAGTGGCGGCGAAGATTGATGCTGAAATTAAGCGTATTGTGGATGAGCAACACGCCTACACCACCCAGCTCCTCACGGATAATCGGGATATGATGGATGCCTTGGCCAAGGCTTTGCTTGAAAAAGAAACCTTGGATGATAAGGATGTGAACGAAATTATCGCCGAGGTGCGTGCCGAACGTGAGAGTCACTAACCTTATTAAGGGCTGTTTACAAATAAAAAGAGTAGCACTTCAGTAAGTAGGTGCTTTTTATGGAGAACTACTTTATCAGAAACGGTCGTCATTGCGAACGTAGTGAAGCAATCTCCTGAGTCTTATCGTTTCTTTGCAGGGGATTGCCACGCCTAAAGGCTCGCAATGACGTAGCTCCTATTTGCAGGGGATGGCTGTTTGTGCTAGCCTGTAGGCTATGATG
The DNA here is from genome assembly GCA_046080465.1 of Vampirovibrionales bacterium. Lineage (GTDB taxonomy): Bacteria > Cyanobacteriota > Vampirovibrionia > Vampirovibrionales > JAJTHC01 > JBJTUB01. The sequence continues at coordinate 10,891 of JBJTUB010000365.1, forward strand.
ATGACAACACCGACGCCTTCTAACAACGCCTCACCCGCTAAAAAAGAAAAACGCCGTTTAGACGTAGCCTTGCTTGAACTAGGCTTGGCACCGACACGCTCGCAAGCCACCAGCCTTGTCATGATGGGGCAAGTATGGATCAACGGGCAACGGCATACCAAGGCAGGTACCAGCGTCACGATAGGCAGAGATGATATTTTTATAGGTAAAACCTTTATCCCGCCCGAAGCTCGTAGCGAATCGGCCTCCACTGTAGGGTTACGTTATGTCAGTCGTGGCGGCTTCAAGCTGGAGCAAGCCTTACAAGCCTTCAATCTGGATGTAACAGATTTACACTGTGTGGATGCAGGGGCCAGTACGGGGGGCTTTACCGATTGTCTTCTGCAACACGGGGCAGGGCATGTGTACGCCGTGGATGTGGGCTACGGTCAGTTGGCTTGGCCCCTGCGGAACCACGTCCACGTTACCGTTATGGAACGCACCAACGCCCGCACCTTGGAAGCGAGTCAGTTTGCCACGCCCATTCACGCCTGTGTGACGGATGTATCGTTTATCTCTCTTAAAAAAATACTGCCCGCTTTGGTAGGGTGCCTTGCCCCCACAATAGCCCCCCCCGAAACAATGCCTGCTTCTACTGTTATGCCTGCCACCGTGATACCGTGGGTAATGGCCTTGATTAAGCCCCAGTTTGAATGTTTAGATTATTTGACCCCCGCCGAGGCCAGTGCGTTTGATGGCGTGGTGCGAGATGCCCAACAACGCCAACGAGTGCTAGAGGGCGTATTGCGTGATTTACACACCTTATTGCCCACGTGGCACTGCCCAAAAGTGGTGGAATCAGGCGTGCAAGGGCCAGCAGGTAACATTGAATATCTCAGCTTGTGGATGCCTCGATGTGACTCGGGTCAATTCTTAAAAACAGGAGACCCTAAAAGTCAGAGTTCTCGAAGGCGATGCACCGTGGCTGGCAAGTCGGCAGCTAAACGAATCTGTTGATTCGGGCGACTGATTCGGCGGTGTGCGGGCGGTATGAGACGGTTGAATACACTCACAACCCCA
>JBJTUB010000366.1:0-12251 GCA_046080465.1 Vampirovibrionales bacterium
TCAATAAATACGTCATTGCGAGCCGTTAGGCGTGGCAATCCCCCGCACAGAAGCGATACGGCCAAGGAGATTGCTTCACTACGTTCGCAATGACGAGTGTATTTAGTAGGGTGGTTTTCAGCCTACTAACTGAAGTTACACTCTTTATTATTTGAAAACAGCCCCTAGTCTTCTATAATATAGGATGTCGACACGCTATGGAACCATGGATACCAACGTTTAGTTTGATACTTGCCACCGCCTTGCTGAGTGGGGGCGGTGGGGCATGGCTTGTTTGGCGTTGGCAACACGAACGTTACCAACGCATGACGCATGAACTACAAGCCTGCCAACAAGAACGAGCCAGTCTGCACACAAAACTTGCCACCACCGAGGCGTTTTACCAGCAATGGCAACAACAATGGCAAACACAGTTAGAGCAACAACTCAAGACCCTCACCCTTGAGCAACTACAGCAAACACACGAACAGCTGCAACGCCAGCACCAACACCTTGAAACCGAACGTCAAGGCCAGTTTAAACAACAGTTTAGCCACCTTGTGGCACCGTTGCAAACCATGCTTAATGAGTATGATGCCAAGCTTCAACGCCTTAGCCAACACACCCTAGAGCGGGTCAGCTTGTTGGATGCCCATGTGCATCAGCTAGCCCATGCAAAAGAGCAGTTGGTGGGCGTACTGGGTAGCACCAAGGGGGTTGGGCATTGGGGCGAGGTGCAATTGCTCCGTATTTTAGAAGCCGCAGGGCTACAAGAGCATCTTCACTACGCTTATCAAACCGAGCTGCCCGCCGTGCCTCATGAGTCAAGTACCCACAAACAACGCCCCGATGTGATTTTAAAACTACCTGAAGATCGTTTTATTATTATTGATGCCAAGGCGGTTTATACGAGTCAGCGTGTCGGTGGGATGGAATCGTCCACGCCTGAAGCAACCGAACGCACGGAAAGCAAGGGAAACACGGAAAGTACAGGGCAAGACGCCAAGGCCTTAGTGGCCTCGTTTCGTAAAGCAATTAAAGAGCTAGCTGGCAAACATTATAGTCAGCATCGCCGAAACACCCCCCAGTTTGTTATTCTCTTTGTGCCTCAAGAACATCTTTTAACAGAGGCTTTAAAAGAGTCGCCCACGCTTTGGGAAGAGGCGTGGCAACAGCAGATTTTACTGGCCTCGCCGTTAACCTTGCTGCCAAGCCTGCGTATGGTGTGGAGTATTTGGCAGCATCATCACTTTGAACGCAACATGCACGAAATCCATAAACTAGGTAGCACCATTTACGATAAACTCAAGCTCTTGGTCACTCGTTTAGAGAAGGTGAACAAAAGCACGGAGGAGTTGCGTCGTCATGTGGATGATGTGTTTACAACCTTGCAAGGCAAGCAGGGCGTGTTGCACTACAGTGAGCAGCTTGCCAACCATGCGGGTGTGGAACCTGTTTTAAAGGGTTGAAGGCATGAAAGAGATTGAGTTGACGTATACTTTATCTGTAGACTGTGATTCTTTGGCCTGAATTGCGTAGCTCTGAAGGCCAAAGTGGGGTCAAGGGGGAGCATTCGCTCTTGCATGAATAGAGCTTGCGTAAAAGGTTAGGCTGTTGGACATTCATCGCACGGGCGGAAGCCCTCCCCGCTTGGTACCCACCAGCTAGAGGCGAAGGCATTAAAGAAACGTGAACGGGTGGGTTGAAACCCTCACCCTACAAAGAGCTAACCGTTTTTTTGTCGGGGATTGCCACGCTTCGCTCGCAATGACATAGGGGACTTAGGTTTTCATGCTTTTGTCCTGGGAACCTGTTTTAAAGGGTTGAAGGCACGCTATATTGATGGTATAAGAGAACAGATAGGTAGTAGAGAAAGCTCTATAAAAGGATTTTTATAGGCTCCTAAGTTCCTCGTTTTTTGTCGTCTTTCAGACGACTTTGAGAGGCCGTTCCTCCCTCTCAAACTCTCCCCCCTGAGTTATTCTAGGGGCTTCGCCCCTAGATACCCCTGTTTTTATTAGTAATTCTACTGATTTTTAACAACTTAACAAGAGTTAGTTTAGGTGTAGACGACTTTTTTCAAAACAGCTTTTAGTTGATACTCTCTTTTAAATGAATTGTATAAGGAATCACCCCAAGCCATGATGATGAACGAACAGAACGTTGAACCTCAAGCCACCGAAGTTCCCCCCGTAGAGGATGTAGCCCCCGCTGCGGATGAACTGCCAACCGAATCACCAGAGCTAACCCTTGAAGAACAAGTACAAGCAGCAACCTTAGCTCATCAAGAATTGCACGGCCAGTATTTACGTTTGGCGGCTGATTTCGAGAACTTTCGAAAACGTCGTTTGGCCGAGCTAGAGCAACAACAAAAATACGGTGCCGAACCCTTTATTCACGCCCTGTTGCCCGTGCTGGATAACCTAGAGCGTGCCAACAAAAGCCTGAACGAGCAAAGCTCTGCCACGGAGCTATTTAAAGGGTTGCAGATGATGAATGAGCAACTGCGTCAGTGTTTGGAAGGCTTGGGCTTAAAGCGGTGTGTTACCGTAGGCGAAGTGTTTGATGCCCAGCACCATGAAGCGGTTAGCACACTCACGGTACCAGGCGTGCCTGAAAACCAAATTATTGCCGAGCAGCAAGCGGGCTATCTGCTACATGATAAGCTGATTCGAGTACCTCAAGTGATTGTTACCGCCAGTGCGGAGTAGCGATTAAAGCGATAAAAGAGTATGATAACCATGAATAAACGTGATTTTTACGAGGTTCTGGGGGTAGAGCGTGGTGCGGATGACAAAGCCATTAAAAAAGCCTTTCGTCAAAAAGCCAAAGCCCTCCATCCAGATACCAACCCTAGCCCTACGGCGGAAGCCGATTTTAAAGAATTGGGCGAGGCCTACAGTGTACTAAGCGATGCTCAAAAGCGTCAGGTGTATGATACCTACGGCCATGCAGGCTTAGATAGTAGCATGGGTGCTGGCGGTGCTTCGGCTCACGGCTGGGATTTTATGTCGGAGTTCACCGATTTGGGCGATATCTTTTCTGCCTTTTTTGGCGGTGGTGGTCGTCGTGGTGGTGGCGGTGCCATGCGTGGCGATGATCTGCGAGTAGGCTTGCAACTCACCTTTATGGAGGCCGCCTTTGGGGCTGCTAAAAAAGTAACCGTTGAACAATTACGCACCTGTAGCACGTGTAACGGTAGTGGTGCCAAGCCTGGTAGTAGCCCCGTTACGTGCCGAACCTGTCAAGGCCATGGCCAAATTCGGCAAAGTACGCAAACCTTGTTTGGGCATTTTACACAAATTGTAACGTGTCCTGATTGCCACGGTACGGGGCAGATTATCCCCGACCCTTGCCCCGATTGTCACGGCCATGGCAAACGCCGTGAAAGTAAAACGCTGGATGTCACCATTCCCGCTGGCGTGGATTCTGGAACTCGTTTGCGTATTAGCGAAGAAGGCGATGCAGGTAGTTTACATGCGCCTGCGGGCGATTTGTATATTGTATTGCAAGTGCAACCCGATGAGCATTTTGAACGAGATGGCTACGATGTGCTTTCTCGTGTCCCCGTCAGTTACGCCCAGCTTTGTTTGGGAGATGAAGTGACCATTCCCCTACTTAAAGGGCAACAGAAAATTAAAATAGCGGCGGGTACGCCTAACGGCCATGTGCAAGTGTTGCGTGGTGAGGGGATTCCCATCCTGAATCAGCCCAACCGCCGTGGTGATTTGCATCTTTTGTTGGAGGTGCAAGTACCCACCAAGCTGACGCCTCGTGAACGTGAACTTTTAGAAGAGTTACACCAGTTGCAACAGCAACGCACGGCCACTGTGCAAGGCGAAGCAAAAGAAGGGGGCGTGGGTGGCTTTTTTGCCTCGTTGCGTCAGCGTTTACTAGGCGACGATTAATGCTCTAGTGTTTTGCAATGGTTTCCTCCCATGCCTAAGTTTGTTGTTGTGTGTCACCTTCGGTGACGTAGAGAGGCCGTTCCTCCCTCTCTCCAACTCTCCCCCCTCAGTTATTCTCGGGGCTTCGCCCCTAGATACCCCTGTTTTTATTCGTAATTCTACTGATTTTTAACAATTTAACAAGAGTTAGTCTAGGTTTAGACGACTTTTTTCAAAACAGCTTTTAGTTAATACTCTCAGTTACTCTAGGAGCTTCGCCCCTAGAAACCCTACTTTAAACCAATGCGAAACGTTCGGTTTTATTTTTAAATGACGATCAAGATTGTGTAAAAGAATAATGATGATGAAATCCCCCCCGCCAGTGTTTCCCCGCTCTGGGCAAACGCCTCGCCCTACTCCTAACCGAACAGCCTCGCCTAGCCTGTGGCAACGCCTGTTGGGTGCCTCTGCTTCGACAAACAACAACGCAAGACGCTCCGCAGGGGGAACGTCTGTCTCTCGTGAAGCACAGCAACGATTTAAAACGGTCTTAATGATAACCTTGCTAGTGTTGTTTGCGGGATGGTGGGGGCTTACTCAGCATCCGTGGTTTAAGCCAGCTCCTCCTATCTTTAGCCAAGCAGGGTTAAGCCGCAGTGAGGCTCAGGCCTTGTATGTGCAAGCCTTGGTGGCAGAAACAACAGGCGATACCGATCAAGCCTTAGAGCTACTGCATCAGGTAGAAAAGCCTTTTTCGGGGCTGGATCCGTTTTTGACCTTTCATTTTGCCAGCATTTTTGAAAAAACGGGGTATGAATCCTGTTTGCAATTACGGGTGAAGCGATTGTTGGAACATCCTCACTCTCCTGCCGTCAAGGCCAAAGCCTTCATGCTTTTAGGCAAGTCTCATTTGCGTGCCAAGGAACCCGATAAAGCGATTGCCGTTTTTGAAGAACTGCTGGCGTCTTCATCGACAACCCCCCTGCACCATGAAGGGGCTTATTTTCTTGGGCAGGCCTACTATAATTTAGCCCAGCAACAGGCGGCCGCCACGCCAACCGCAGAAAAATCGCTTCGCTCTCAGTCATCCAGCAAGAAGGAAGGCACCCTCAAGCTCCCTAAAGAAACCGTCAAGGCCTGGCTTCGTTACTTGGAAGCCAACGCTCAACGAGACGCTCAAACACCCCCTTTGCAACAGGCAACCGTAGTGGCTCAAAACTTGCTAAAGTATCAATCGGCCAAGCACTGGCCTCCAACGCAGTTGGGCTGGTTGATGGTGGCTTTGGTTCAGGGCGGCGATACCGCTCAAGCCTTAGAGCTGGCTAAACAGCCGTATCGAGGGTGGCAGGCTCACTTAGCCCATACGCAAGCATTGATAGATACCAGACAATCGAGCAAGGCGTTGGAACTCTTTTTAAAGCAGGCACCTCGGGTGGCGTTTCGTAGCAAAGAAAGTAATCAGGTGGCTCAAGCACTGTTAGCCTTGTTGCCCACCCCTGAAGCTAAGCAACAGTGGCTTAAACGCTTACAGGGGAACTCCGATGTAGACACCTTGCGTTTGTGGTTGCAAACCTTGAACAGTACCCAACCCACAGTGGAAGCCTATGAAGCGATTGCGACGCAAAATCGCAGTAGTCGTTTTGCACCCTTTGCGTTGGCTACAGCGACACGTTTAGCCTTGGCGAATCAGGCCTATCCTAAAGTGATTGAACTGGCGACGGCTTTTGAATCGCAAGAAACCGCCGCTGCGAAGGTGGAGTCCACCGAGGGAGCATCGGTTTGGAAGACCACGCCGTATCGTCCTGCCGTGCTGTTTTGGAAGGCCGTGGCACTTAAGCAACAAAACCGTCGCCTTGAAGCGGAAGAGGCGTTTAAACAACTGCTGGCGGCTTACCCGTTTAGCTATTATGCCCTGCGTGCTTCGTCTCATTTAACCGATGCAACAGGAGATAGCAGCTTTAAGCCTTACTGGCAGCTCGGCATGAAGGTTTCCTTGCCGTTGTTGCCTACCCTGCTTGAAAAAAACAGCACGTGGCTGAATCAGTTAATGCAAGCGTTGCCCGCCAACGAGCGTTTAGCAGAGCTACAGGTGCAACAGTTGCAAGAGTTTTTAACCATGCACACCTTGGCCGATGCCCAACAGCTGATAGAACTGTATACGCCCCCTGCAAGTACAGCACGCCAACTGTTAATGGCCTATCTCAATAGCCAAACCGAGCAACCGTTTATGGCCATTAAGGCTTTACGAGATTGGCAGACATCGTTGGATACAGCAACCGCTCGTGAATTGTCGCCCCAAGTGCAGCAGTTGCTTAATGAACTGGCCTTCCCTGTCATTTATGGGGGCGATGTACAAGCCAACAGTCGTAGCCAACAGGTGAGTCCCTACGTGGTGTTGGGGTTAATACGGCAAGAAAGTTCGTTTAATCCACAGGCTTTGAGTTCGGTAAACGCCGTGGGTTTAATGCAATTGCTACCTAGTACGGCCAACGATATGGCCAAACGTTTAACTACCGCCAACGTAACAGCCACCGAACTCAGAAACCCCAGCACCAATATCCGCTATGGTACGGCCTATTTGGCGTGGTTGTATCAACAGCTTCAGCAGGACCCCTTACTGGTGGTGGCCTCGTACAATGCAGGCTTGGGCAATGTCTCCAAGTGGGTGAATCAACGCCCCGAACTTTACAAACAATGCCCTGATTGCTTTGTGGAATCCATCCCTTTTGATGAAACTCGTCACTATATTCAACATGTGTTTGAAGGGGTGCAGGTGTACCGCCAACGCTATGGAAGCTAACGAACAACCTCTCACTCCTCCGCTAACGGCTCATGTACTCACCTTGTTTCCAGAGGTGATTCATCCGTATCTGAATCATAGTTTAATGGGGCGAGCCTTAGAGCATCAACGGTTTCAGCTCAACGTGGTAAACCCCCGAGCCTTTACCACGAACAAGCACAACAAAGTAGATGATACCCCCTATGGCGGTGGGGTGGGTATGGTGTTGGCGTGTCAACCTATTGTTGATGCTTTTCGTAGCTTGGGCGAGCTTCCCCCCGAACAAACAACCGTGGTGATGACCAGCCCCGCAGGGCAACCGTTTAGCAACACGTTAGCCAAGGCGTGGGCAAAGCAACAGCATGTCGTGTTTTTGTGTGGGCATTATGAAGGCTTTGATGCACGTATTCCTCATCTATTGGCATCGCACACGGTGCAAGAGGTGAGCATTGGCGATTATGTGTTAACTGGTGGCGAACTTCCTGCCTTGGTGATGCTGGATGCCTTGCTTCGTTTTGTACCAAAGGTGATAAAAGAGGCCGATAGCGTCGCTGAAGATTCGTTTGAAAATGGCTTGCTCGATTATCCGCATTATACCAAGCCCGCCGTTTTTGAAGGCTTGGCCGTACCAGAGGTGTTACGCAACGGGAACCATGCCCACATTGCCCAATGGCGACGTGAGGAATCGTTAAAACGCACATGGGCGGTTCGGCCTGAACTGTTGAATACCGCAACCCTCTCTCAGCAAGATCGTCTCTTTCTTCAACAACTTCAAGATTAAGGAACAGACCCCATCAACTCCTTGTTATAGAAACCCCTGCAAAATCCCATTCGGGCGTGCAATGAAGGCTTGAACGTTGATTGCGTAAACCTCTTTGAGAAAACGGGTATCTAGGGGCGAAGCCCCTGGAATAATTCAGGGGGGAGAGTTGTAGAGAGGGAGGAACGGCCTCTCTACGTTGCCCAAAGGGCAACTCATACCAATTTCATAAATAAAGGGCGTCTGCCGCTTTCGTTGTCGCTACGATTCTCGATGAGCTTATGTACCTCTATGTACACCGCACTCATCTGCGAGTCTAAGCTCCTAGAAATCAACTACACGCCCTTCATTTGTAAAAATGGTATCAGCACCAAGCTGAGACGTTTCGATTATATCAACTCGCCTGAAACTTTTAAGCTTGGTTTTGTGGTAGGCTACTCAACACATCCCAACAGGCATGCACCCCAAACCCTGTTTCGGCAGAGAATCGAACAATCGGCAAATTGACGTTCGTTACGGCTTTAAGTTGTTGACGCACGGCTTTTTCCATCGCCGTTAGCTCGCTTTGCGTACATTTGTCGGCCTTGGTTAATACCACAATCAGGGGCTTTTTGTAGTGCAACAACCAGCGGAGCATCTCGGCATCGTTGGGTTTGAGGCCGTGCCGTGAATCTAACAGCAGGCAAATGGTGCTTAGGCTCGGGCGATGCCGTAGGTAGCGTTCTAGCTCACGTTGCCATTTCGCTTGTTCCACCTTACTGACTCGGGCATAGCCATAGCCTGGTAAATCCATCATCCACCATGTTGCGGGTAGATGAGGGGTATACACTTCGGTAGCCGTATCGGTCGTGTCTGCCTGATAGTGACACTGTAGGGCTTGAGCCTCGACGGTGATGTGGTACACGTTAATCATGCGAGTTTTGCCAGGGGTGTTAGAGGTTTTGGCCAACTGCTTGCGGTTAAGCATTTTATTAATCCACGAGGATTTACCTACGTTGGAGCGTCCGACGAGGGCAATCTCTGGCTGAAAGGCGGCCACATCGGGGCAATCCTCTAAGGTGGGGGCCGATTTAATAAAATCGGCTTGTAACACCTTGACAGGCTCTTGCAGGGTGCTAAAGGTATAGCACTGGTTGTGTTGGTGGGTGGTCATCATGCTTAGGGAGTTCCGAAAGGTTGTAAGCCTAGCTCGTCATGAGCAATAGAAAGCCATTGTTCACGGGGCAGGGGTTCGGCATGATTCCAGAATTGCTCTAAGCGATAAAACTCTCGCTGATCTTCTTGCATGACATGCACCACAATATCGCCATAATCGAGCAGACACCAAGTGTTTTGCTGGTCACGCTCGTCGCTACGAGCAGGGAAGCCCGCATCGCCAAAGAGGGTTTCAATTTCTTCAACCGTGGCACGCACTTGGCTTCGGCTTTGCCCAGAGGCAATGACAAAATAATCGGCAATGGAGGTAATGCCTTGGGTTTTGAGTACGGTAATATCGCCGCACTTTTTACAGTCGGCCAGATAGGCCGCCCAGCTGGCGAGATGAAGTGGGCTGTTTGGGCTGTGTTGTGGCATGTAGGCGGGGGTGTTACGAATGGAAGACATCACAATAAAAACTTTCGATAGGGTATGTGGGATGAGGAAACTCGTTAGCGTATGAACGTCTGAAGGCGATTTTTCACCCCGTGTTTAGGGTGTTCAAGCCTTATATAGAAGACTCTGCAAAAGGGGCTTTGTCTCCCTCTCCCTTAGGGAGAGGGCTGGGGTGAGGGATGTCACCAACCTAGGTATCGCTTGTGTTTCCCTCATCCTAACCTTCTCCCTAAGGGAGAAGGAACTGACTACTGTAGCCTTTTACAAAGCTTTATATAATAAGAGTATCTTATAAACATAAACTCATTTCAAACGAGAGTCGAGCCAAGGTAATCAGCAACGCCCCCCTTAGCCTTCGGTGGCTTTGGTACGACGCTTAGTGGTGCTAGCCTTGCTTGTTGTTGTTGCCCCCGCACGCCTTTTGGCCGTGGTAGAGGCTTTAATGGTATGGGTGGGACTGGTTTTAGTACGGCTACTACTGGCTTTACTGGTTGTTTTAGTTGTCTTGCTGGTTTTAGTCGCTTTGGCTGCAGGAGCCTTGGCGTTGTGGGCTTCCAGTAGGGGTTCCACAAAAGCAAGCGTCACACTGGTGGCCTCCGTCCCTTTAGGTAAAAAGACTTTCGCCTTGCCGTAGTTCAAGTAATAGCCCCAACGCCCTTTGTGCAAACTAACGGGCGTCCCCTGATACATCCCGAGTGGGGTACCACGTTTGCCACTGGTGTTAATCACCTCAATGGCACGCAGTAACTCAATGGTGTATACATCATCGGGGGCTTTAATGGAAACAAAGGTGGTGCCTAGTTGTAGGTAGGGGCCATACCGTCCTGTGTTGGCAATAATCTCGGTGCCATCGGCATCTTGCCCCAAACTGCGTGGTAGAGTCAATAGTTTTAACGCTACCTCCATGGATACCTGATCGGGCTTGAGGCCTTCGGGCAGGCTGGCACGGCGGGGCTTCACTTTTTTGGGCTTCTTGGCTCGGCTACCCGCAGGCGGCGGAATCTCTTCTTCTTCACCCAACTGCACATAGTAGCCGTAGGGGCCTTTGTTCAGGGTAATTTTCTTTTGAGTGGCTGCATCGATGCCCAGCTCCACAGGGCCAGCATCCAGCATCGCCCCTTCAGCCGAGGCGTCGCCCTCGCTACTGGCATCCAGTTGGCGGGTGTATTTGCAGGTGGGGTAGTTGCTACAGCCAATAAAGGCACCAAACTTACCGAGTTTCAGCCCTAAACGACCCTCACCGCAGCTAGGGCAATGCCGAGCTTGTTCACGATCTTCTTCTGTTTCAGCAGGGAAAAAGTGTTGCCCCAAAACGGCATCCAAATGCGTGAGGACATCGCCTACCTTGAGATCTTGCGTGGCTTGCACGTTGGCCGTAAAATCGTGCCAAAAGGTGTTGAGTACCTGTAGAAAGGCTTGGCTCCCGTTGGAAATCGCATCGAGCTGTTCTTCTAAATCGGCAGTAAAATCGTAGCCCACATAGCGGCTAAAAAACTCGATTAAAAAGGCCGTCACCAACCGCCCCCGATCTTCGGGAATAAAGCGGCGTTGTTCCATACGCACATACTGCCTATCTTGCAGTACCTTAATAATACTGGCGTAGGTGGAAGGGCGACCAATGCCCAACTCTTCCAACCGTTTTACTAAGCTGGCTTCGCTAAAGCGGGGCGGGGGTTGGGTAAAGTGCTGTTTGGCTAAAACGGTATTCAGTTGTAACACATCGCCCGCTTGCAGGGGGGGGAGCTTGGCCTCGGTGCTATCGGCAGTATCGTTGCTGGGGGCGTCATCGTGGCTTTCTTGATAGGCAGCCAAAAAGCCATCAAACACTACTACACTGCCCGTGGCCTTGAGCATTAACCCCGTGTTGGGGGCTTGCGGCGTAATGGGGATACTGCATTGTTCCAACACGGCGTTGGCCATTTGACACGCCAAGGTGCGTCGCCAAATAAGTTCGTACAGGCGGGCTTGATCATCATTCAAATAGCCCCGCATACTGGCAGGGGTTCGCCGAATATCGGTAGGGCGAATCGCTTCGTGAGCCTCTTGTGCGTTTTTCGCTTTGGTTTTGTAGATTTTGGGTTTATCTGGGACATAGCGATCGCCAAATTGCTTACCAATCAACCCACGAATACTCGTGACCGCATCTTGAGCCAAGTTCATGCCATCGGTACGCATGTAGGTAATCAAACCCACCGTCTCTGAGCCAATACTCACGCCTTCATACAGTTTTTGGGCGGTTTGCATGGTACGAGTCACGCTAAAGCCTAGTTTTCGGCTGGCTTCTTGTTGCAAGGTGGAGGTAATAAAGGGACCGTAGGGCTGGCGTTGCACCTGCTTTTTATCCACACTCACCACTACATAAGGCGTGTTGCCCTCAATGGCTTGTTGAGCCTGTTGGGCATCCGTGCCAGTACCGATACTGAGCTTATCCAGTTTCGCTCCTTGCCACTGCACCAAATTCGCCCAAAACGGTGTGCTTTGTTGGTGTTGAAGTTGGGCTTGCAGGCTCCAATATTCCTGCGTTTTAAAGGCTTCTATTTCCATCTCTCTATCGCAAATAATGCGTAAGGCCACGCTTTGCACCCGTCCCGCACTGCGACTCCCTGGGAGTTTTCGCCACAAGACGGGCGACAGATTAAAGCCCACCAAATAATCCAAGGCACGCCGAGCGAGGTAGGCCTCCACCAAGGGCTGATCAATCTGCCGAGGGTTGGCCATTGCTGTTTGAATGGCTGTTTTAGTAATCTCGTTAAACACCACCCGCTGCACGGTGTGGTGGGGCTTTAACACGCCGTGTTCTTGCAATACTTGGTGTAAGTGCCACGAAATGGCCTCCCCTTCACGGTCAGGGTCGGTGGCGAGAATGACGGTTTCGGCCTTGCGAACAGCCTTGCTAATATCCGTGACAACCTTCTTGCCCCGAGCATCCAATTGCCAGTGCATGTGGAAGCGGTTGGCCGTATCCACGCTACCATCCTTGGAGGGTAAATCGCGAACGTGGCCGTAGCTAGCCAGCACAGTGTACTGACTACCGAGATATTTATTGATGGTGGTGGCCTTGGCGGGGGATTCCACAATGACGACGTGGCTAGTCATAGAAGAGAGCTTTCTATAGCGTTAAACAAAACAAACTGTTTGTATCATGCCTGAAACAGAGGGTGGATGCAAGGGGGGGCTTCCGCCCGTCCCAGGAGACCCTAAAAGTCTAGCTGTGTTTGTGGTTAAATAAAGAGTGTTTCCGTTATGTAGACGATCC
>JBJTUB010000367.1:0-3190 GCA_046080465.1 Vampirovibrionales bacterium
CAGTAATTTATTTGCAAACAGCCCCTAAATATGTACGGAAAGATAATCTTTCAACGATAAACAGGATCCCCCCCTCTATGCACGAAGAACACACCCCCGACACGAATGAAGCTATTTGGTACGAGGCCTACCCCAAGCTAAACCGAGCCTTAATGATGGTGAAAAACCTAGATAACGAACAGCAAGAGCTAGTAGGCAAACGGATTTATGATTACGCTAAAGAGCTTTTCTATACTCACCCCGACCCTAGCAAAGCATCGGGGGTGAGCCAAGGCAATGGCCTTGAACGCTTACAGAAACTACTGCAAAACAAGCAGTTTCATTCGCAAATAGGTCGAGGTCTCAACGAGATTCTCAACCTAAATGAAGAAGGACGTGAACTCGTAGGGCAACGTTTTTTACTGTGCCTACAAGCCTTGGATGGTTTGCAACATAGCCGAGGCAACGACAGTAGCCTGAGTGATAGCCAAAAACGCTTGCAAGTGTACACACTGATTCAATCGGTGTTTGAGCAAGATATTAAGGTATTTGAAGCCCAGGGGGTCGCCAAAAAACAAGAGAAAATTGAGAAGCAACTCGCCGAAGAAAATCAACGTTTGCTGGAAGAAACACTCAGCCAGATGCTGGAAGAGGGCTTGGATGTGGAGATGCTGCATCATAAAACAAGCTTGGCCGATGAACCACATCAAAGCTTTTTTATCACAGATACCAAGTTTTGGGGAAGTCACCCTGTATTATATTTGACAGGAGTCGTCAACTAGAGGTAGGATTATTTAAACTATAGAAGATTCTGCAAAAGGGTTTGTCGAGTGTTCTCAGTTCCTCGTTTTGTGTCGTCTTTCAGACGACTTTGAGAGGCCGCTCCCCCCTCCCCAACTCTCCCCCCTTGAGTATTTATAGGGGCTTCGCCCCTATAAACCCGTTTTTTAGCTTTTTACGCTTCTAGCGTTCGGTGCTTCATTGCAAGGGCGAACGCCCCCATTTTTTAGACATTTACGCTTCTAGCGTTCGGTGTTTCATTGCAAGGGCGAATGCCCCCGTTTTTTAGCTCTTTACGCTTCTAATGTTCGGTGCTTCATTGCAAGGGCGAAGGCCCAGAGGTAAGAGCTGTGGCTCGTTTTTTTAACAAACGCTTCAACTGGAAGCGATTCAATCATTGGTGGATGCGTCAACGCTTACGCCTACGCCTGTATCAACAACTGCTCATTTTATTGGCGGTAACGTTGGTGTTGCCCTTGGCCTTAATTGGGGCGTGGGTGTACGATATTCACGATTCTGCCTTACGCAAACAAGTGCAAGCCTTACAGCAAGAAGCCCTCGATTGGCTCCCACGGTTTGTAGAACAACAAGCCACACAGCAAACCCAGTTGGAGGGGCAGTTACAAGACACACTCGACTCCTTCACACCCAGCACCATCACGGACGGATTGGCGGTGTTACTGAAGAGTCAGCCGACACTGGTGGCCGTGGGGCAGTGTCAAGCATTGCAAGCACGCCTCGGGGCTTGGCAAAGCAAAGAGACACTCCCGCCTGCGTGGCTTACTACAGCGTGTCTGCCTTCCACAACGCATCGGGTGATTCAAGCAGAACTTCCACACACGCAGGCCGACTGGTTTTGGCAACAACAACCACTCAGCCCAAGGCAACACGGAGCCTCGGCGTATCAACACATCAACGAGTGGCGTTTGGCCGTACGCTGGTTGGATAAAACCGGCCATGTGACTAGTTGGGCATGGTTTCGCCAAACGCCCTTGCATCAAAGTTTACACTTATTGCAACAACAAAACGGCGGTACGGGGCTAACGTGGTTTCATTTAAACTCGCAACAGCACACCCCCATCAAGCTACCCCCCGCCGAACAACAGCAACTTTGGAAGCGGATGAACAACCTTGCCCAAGAATCCGCCTCAGCCAACGTAAGCACCTTTGCGTTAGGCACAGGCGATAACGACTTTCAAGGTGTTTTAGTGGTGTTGCCCCAGCAACAACTGGCCTTAGTGGTAAACCCCGCCCAACACGGCCACAAGCAGTTAATTGCCGAAGCACGCCAGCACATGATTTTACTCTTGGTGTTAGCCTTGGTGGCGAGTACCGCCATTGGTATGGCCTATATTTGGGGCATGATGCGTAACTTTAGGCAACTGATTAAAGGCACTGATGCCATGGCGGAAGGCAACTACCGTCGGCGGATACGTTTACTGCTTAACTGGGTAACCCCCTACGAGGTAGTGTATTTAACCAACCAGTTTAATCGTGCAGGGCAAGTAGTGAGCAGCCAAGTAGAAGCATTGCAAGAGGCCAACCAAACCTTGGCCACACTGGATGCCTTTAAATCGGATTTGATTGATACCGTAAGCCATGAGCTACGCACGCCCCTTGCCAATATTCAAGGCTATACCTCGCAGTTGTTACGCCATGAAGAAACGGTGAACCCTGATCAACGTCGGCAACATTTAAAAACCATTTTGCAACAAGCCCGCCGTTTAAGTCGCTTGGTGGATGATTTACTCGTCATCCCCGAGCTGGATGAGCAACGGATTCGGGTGGCCTGCGAGCCTGTCTTTTTAGCCGATACCCTAAACCAAGCTCGCCAAGGGTTGCTACCCCACCAGCGACACCGCCTAAAGCTGACTCCCTTTAGCGAAGATATTGCCCTGCTAGCCGATGCGGATCGCCTAGAGCAAGTACTCCTCAACCTGATAGAAAACGCCTGCAAGTACGGGTATCATGCCCTAGCCAACGATGAGGAAGAGGCGCCCCCCGTGTACGTGCGGGTAGAAGCGGAAGAGGAGAGCCCTGCACCACGCATTCACTTGCACATAAGCAACCCTTGCCAGCCCTTTGATACCGAGAAACTACCCGAACTGTTTGAGAAGTTTAAGCGGTTAGAAGAAGGGTTACAGCGTACCAGCCGTGGCAGTGGGTTAGGCTTGTATATTAGCCATGCGTTGGTGAAGGCCATGCTCGGTGAGCTTCATCTTAGCCTGCACCCCGATGACACCCACCCCGAGGTGGCGTGGTTTACAGCGAGTGTGACGTTGCCCCGTGCCAACGTTTAGAAGTTTTCCGTCATTGCGAGCGAAGCGTGGCAATCCCCTTGGTTGCTACTGGCTTTGGCGATTGCTTCATACCAATTATAGTGGAATTACTATCTTTCCGTACAATTCTAAGTTCCTCTTTTCGCATTGCC
>JBJTUB010000368.1:0-2335 GCA_046080465.1 Vampirovibrionales bacterium
ATTTTTATCACTTAACAAGCGTTCTTCTAGGTTTAGACGACTTTTTTCAAAACAGCTTTTAGTTAATACTCTCATAAAAAAGAGTGCGGGTAGCTTGATTCTATAGCGGAACTATCGTACACTAGTAACAAATGTTAATGTACAATGATAGTTTTTGCCAAGAAAGAATCACCCCCCCTATGGAAATTACACGCCAAACCGTAGAACATGTTGCCAAACTGGCTAGCCTTGCCTTAAATGAAGCCGAGCTAGAAACCTACCCCGCTGAACTGACCAAGATTTTAGGCTTTGTAGAGCAGTTAAACAGCCTGCCTTTAGAGCAAGTACAAGGCACCGATACGGCCAGCAAGATAGCCAGCCCCGTTACACCCACCTTATGTGCCGATGGCCAAGGCGAGGTGTTTCGTGCCGATGTTCCGCAACAAAGCGTCTCACGCGATGCCTTACTTAGCAATGCAACCGAGGTTGAAAATCATAGTTTTGTGGTGCCAAACATTTTATAAGCATTGTAAGGTAAGGGCTGTTTATGCTGTTTCAAGAACCCTCGTCCACACTTTCTACACATCATCCAGAGGCTGTTGCTAACCCTGCCTTGCCAAGCTTAGCCTTAACCATGCCCCTGCCTTATCCGTTGCCTGATATTGATTCTACCTTATACGGCAAAACGAATTTAGAGCGTTTGTTTCATCAGCTAGCCAACGAGCAAGGCTTGTTTTCACGCAGTACCTTGCACAGTTTTTACAGCACCTTGGTGCGTTTAGTGTGCGATCATCGTATGCAGGGGTGTGTGCTAACCTTGAGTCGGCCAGAGGCGTGCATTAACCAACTAAGCCTCCCCTTGGAAACCTGCCCCCATGTAACGGTGATTAACTTAGAAACCTTTGCGACTTTTCAGCCAGCTCTCCAGTTAGGGGGAACGCCCTTGCTGAACAGTGGGTTTGGTTGTGCCGTATTTTTGATGAATGAATTAAGCTTGGCCTTGTATTGGAACAGTGATAGCACCCAAACCTATAAGCTGGATCAAGGTGGCTGGACGTTTCAGCCAACAAACGTCCGCTTTTTGGCGGATAAACTAGCCGAAGCGAGCCAAGAGGAAAGCGTTAAAGAATACGTTTTAATGGCACCGTGTGATGCCCAGTTTGATGAGAAACTTTCCAAACTGGTGTTTTCAATGATTAACAACTTAGAGCATCGTAACCGAGATTTAGCCCATGCGTTGGTGCGTGAGCAGTTACTTAACAAGCAAATGGCCGAACAAGAACGGTTAGCCGCGATTGGACAAATGAGTAGCGTGCTAGCCCACGAAATTCGTAATCCCTTAGGGGTCATTGATTTATATGCTAATTTGGTAGAAACCCAACTGGCCCAACTAGAAGATGCCACCTTAGAGCCACTCATCTTTAGTAATTTAGGCCAAATTCGCAGTGCTGTTCAGCACTTAGATTCGGTGCTAACAGAGCTAACCCAGTATTCGCGTCCGTTACACATTGAACCCACCTTAACGGATATAGAACAGCTGTTGCAAGAAACCGTTGCTTTTTACAAACCCAGTTTTGAGCAAAAGGGCGTGGCGTTGCATTTGAGCGTTAATTTAAGTTTACCCGCCAGTGTGCCACGCCCCTTGCAGTTAATGTTGGATAGCACCAAGATTAAGCAGGCCTTGATTAATTTAATGAAAAACGCCTTAGAAGCCACCCCCAGCGAAAAAAAAGTAGTGGTAGAACTGAGTTGCCGTCGTGGAGACCGGTATGTGTATGTGAAGGTACGTGATGAGGGGAAGGGTGTGCCAGAAACGTATCAGAAAAAACTATTTACGCCCTTTTTTACCACCAAAGGCGCCAATGGTACGGGGTTGGGCTTAGCCCATGTGCGTAAAATATTGCAAGCCCACGGCGGACAAGCCGAGTTGTTGTGGTCTGAAGCGGAGAAGGGGTCTAGTTTTGGTCTGCTCTTCCCCCTTCTTACCCCCTCTGCCAGTTAGAGTTATATAGAACCCTCTGCAAAAGCCCCCTTTACCCCCTCTCTCTTAGGTGTATTGTTTCGCATGATTACAAAGATGTTCAAGAGGGGCTTTGTAACCGATACATTTTAATCAGGTACGGTTATAAGCATACACGAAATCCTCAATATACGCCACACGATCTTCCTTACAGTTAAAGCGGTTACGATGCTTATGTGTAATGGGATAACGA
This sequence comes from Vampirovibrionales bacterium, assembly GCA_046080465.1. Lineage (GTDB taxonomy): Bacteria > Cyanobacteriota > Vampirovibrionia > Vampirovibrionales > JAJTHC01 > JBJTUB01. The sequence continues at coordinate 2,193 of JBJTUB010000368.1, forward strand.
CAAATCGCCTCACTTAAACGACGGTTAAAACGTTCCAGCATTCCGTTGGTTTGTGGACGGTAGGGACGGGTTAAACGGTGTTCAATGCCCCGTTCTCTGCACACTACGTCAAACGGATGCTCGCCAGAAGGCTTGTCATGAGG
>JBJTUB010000369.1:0-2257 GCA_046080465.1 Vampirovibrionales bacterium
TTTGGAGCGATTTACGTCATTGGATTGCAAGATTTAAACGGCGAGGAAAGGTTGTCTCTCGTTCACTGAAGGATATGGAGCAAGCGATTGCGTTTCATTTTCACAGAGTCAATACTAAAGCTATTTAGTTAATACTCTCGAATAATTCAGGGGAAGCGTTGTAGAGAGGTTTTTCACAATGAGGATCTTGCGTAAGAATTGAGATACTCCCTCCTCACTGTGGGGGCGAACGCCCCGGCCTCTCTACATTGCCCAACGGGCAACACAAAGCGACAAACGCAGGAATACGCTATTTAAGATTTTAATTAGTATCAGAGAAACGCCCCATCTACTCGCCGTTTTACGCAACCAGCGTGCCACCCCTCATTGCAAGGGCGAACGCCCCGGCCTCTCTACATTGCCCGTTAGGGCAATACAAAGCAACAAGCTGAGACGTTTCGACTATACGCAACCAGCGTGCCATGCCTTATTGCGGGGGCGAACGCCCTTTAGTTACTTGGACGAATGGCCTTAATTTTTTCGCTATAATTTACCCGCTGATGATTAATAGCAAACAACATTTTAATAAACGTTTGCTTAATGGTGTTCAGTTCGGCCAACGTGAGCGGGCATTCATCCAGCTGGCCATCATCCACCCGTTGCTGAAACAACTTGCCTACTAAAGCCTCAATTTCAACAGGGGTCGGGTTTTTCAAGGCTCGCACAGCCGATTCACACGCATCTGCCATCATCACAATCGCCGTCTCTCGGCTTTGAGGCTTGGGGCCAGGGTAGCGAAACTCTGTTTCACAAACGTTTGCTTTGCCCTCTTCCTTCACCGCTTTAAAGTAAAAATACCCACACAGCAGCGTTCCGTGATGTTCGGGCATAAAGGCCTTAATTCCTTCAGGCAAGCGATGTTCATCGGCCATTTGTTGCCCATCACGTGGATGAGCCACTACCACCGCTTTGCTTAAGCGAGGACTTAACTCATCATGCGGATTGTTCATACCGTAATACGATTGATTTTCAACAAAATAGGTGGGGCGTTTCATTTTGCCAATATCGTGATACAAACACCCAACACGAGCCAGCAGGCCATTGGCTCCAATGGTATCGGCAGCAGCTTCGCTTAAACTAGCCAACACCAAGCTATGATGAAACGTGCCTGGGGCATCCACTTGCAACTGCTTTAACAGGGGATGATCCATGTTCGCCAGTTCCAACAATCGAAACGGAGTAAGATAACCAAAGACCTGTTCAATAAACGGAAGCAATACCAACGCAAACGCAATACTCAACAAGCTCCAGATGCTGTAAGTACCTAACGTGATGAGCCACACGTGCCAATCGGTTTGTAAATTGCCCGTAGTCAGTACATATTGAATGAATAACACACTGGTGACAGCCAAGGCAGGATTCCAAAACGCCGAACGAGACCGCACTTGGCTGGGGCGACCAAAAGCCAGCAAGGCCACCATGGCCGTTTCTGCACACACCATGGAATGCAAGGCGGGCATATGCCCCACCAGCCAAAACAAGGCCGTACTCATTAGCACAATCGCCAGTGCCGGTGCAATGCCCATGGTCAAAACATTCATATAAGCACAGGTGTGAATCACCACCAAGGCCACCCCTTGATGCAACCAATCACTAGGCAGTAGGCAGGTCATGGCACCCAGCATGGCCAGTTGCGTTGCCAAAAATCGGGGTAGGTACGGCTGACGACGCAACAACACATCAAACACCCGATGAAAAATCAGCAAAAACACAAACTCAATCGTACAGAGGGTAAAAATATCCATCACAAACGGAAGGCGACTTTGGTGATGCGTACTTAGCCGAACAAATTCATCCACAAACACCAACACCTGCACTAGGCCAGCTAGGGCATAGGCAAACATCTTCGATTGTTTTAAGCGATACCAATAATAGTAGTACTGGGATAACACGGGAGGGTTCATCGTTTTTTGAGCGTGCCTTCATTAAAGCCGAATTATAGGAGCTGTTTGCAAATAGTCGCATTCCTATATCAATAAATACGTCATTGCGAGCCGTTAGGCGTGGCAATCCCCCACACAAAAGCGATACGGCCAAGGAGATTGCTTCACTACGTTCGCAATGACGAATGTTTTTAGGAGAGTATTAACTAAAAGCTGTTTTGAAAAAAGTTGTCCAAACCTAGACTAGCTCTTGTTAAGTTGTTAAAAATCAGTAGAATTACTAATGAAAACAGTAACACCCCCGCTTTTGCCTGATTCAGCAACTATGATGCTGT
>JBJTUB010000370.1:0-5082 GCA_046080465.1 Vampirovibrionales bacterium
CTAAGCTCGCTTGCTTTGAAAACAGGAGGGCTTTTTCTCGGAGATCTAAACTGTAAGCCATGGTAGTTGTTCCTTTCAATAAAACAGTCACTCTGTATAGTCTACCATGATTCAAAAATATTTCAAAATACTATAAAGGAGGGAGAGTTTGAGAGGGAGGAACGGCCTCTCAAGATTGCCCGCAGGGCAATGCAAAACGAGGAACTTAGAGACCTCGAAAAACCCCTTTGCAGAGTCTTCTATAGAACCTATTTGGTGTTTTGATGTGTTTAAGCTATAGTATCAATTATTTTTACACTGCTTCCACTACGTCATACAACTAATAAGGTTTCGTTCATGCCCCCCACCACCAAAACACGCTCTAAAACGACAAAAGCTCCATCCCCCGCTCGCCCTAAAAAAGAAACACCCGAATCCAACGTTCCGCACCGTTCAGGCTTTGTCGCCTTGGTGGGGCGTCCTAACGTGGGTAAATCCACGTTGATGAACAAGCTCTTGGGGCAAAAGATTGCCATTACCAGCCCCGTGATGCAAACCACTCGGCATCGTATTCGTGGCATTATTACCATCAAGCACGCCCAGTTGGTGCTGTTGGATACCCCAGGTTTTTCAAAACCCATTGATGCCTTGGGTAGCTATTTGGTAGAAGAAGGCCAAGCCGCCTTGAGCGAGGCCGATACCTTTGGCGTGGTGATGGATATTACCAGCCCCCCCGGCCCCGGCGATGCGTGGGTGATTCATCAAGTGCAGGCAGCGGCGGGTGATAAGCCTATTCTGCTTATCCTCAATAAAAACGATCGCATTCGGGGCAATACCGCCTTAAATAAAGAACGTACGGTTGCCTACACCCAACTGTTTGGCAGCCAGCCCCCCAAGCGAGTGGTGCATATTTCTGCCAAAACGGGTAAGCATATTCAAAACCTAGAAGAAGCCCTCTTTGGCATTCTACCCATCGGTCCCCGCTTTTACGAACCCGATACCGTCACCGATCAGCGGATACGTGAAATTACCGCCGAACTCATTCGTGAACAGGTGCTTCACCTCACGCACGATGAGCTGCCCCATTCTATTGCGGTGGGCATTGAACACTTTGATGAAAGTGATCCTGCCCTGATTCGTATTTCCGCCACCGTGTATGTGAATCAACCTAGCCAAAAAGGCATGGTGATTGGTAAAAGTGGCGAGATGATTAAAACCATCGGCACACAAGCCCGCAAAGCCATTGAAGCCATGGTGGAAACGCAGGTGTTTTTAGAGTTAAACGTGAAGCTCAAAAAGCAATGGCGTAAAGATGATGCCTTCTTGCAAGCCATCGGCCTAGCCCCACCCAGCAACTAAGGGGGGGCTTCACTCCCTCTCCCTATGGAAGAGGGTTGGGGTGAGGGCTTTCAGCAACCTAGGTATCGCCCGTGTTTCCCTCATCCTAGCCTTCTCCCATCGGGAGAAGGAACCGTTTTTTTTATAGTTTAGACTAGTTTACAGATTTTGCTTTGTCGTAATTTTAGAAATAAGAAAGTGACTCCACCATGATGATGATGTCTACCGCCCTTGAAACTGCTCCCACCTCTGCCGTAACCATCGATTGGGCAACCGTACCTAGCGATGGCTACACCGCCGCCGAACTCTTTGCCATGGGCGAAGGGTTGACGTATAACGATTTAATTCTATTGCCTAGCCATATTGATTTTGCCGTGCAGGATGTTCAACTCGATAGCCGTATTAGCCGTGGCATTGCCCTTAAAACACCGATTATCTCTTCCCCCATGGATACCGTCACCGAACACAATATGGCCATCCACATGGCGTTGCTTGGTGGGTTGGGTATTATCCACTACAACAACACGCTTGAAGAGCAGGTGGCCGAAGTGCGTCGTGTCAAACGCTACAAAAACGGCTTCATTACCGAACCCGTGGTACTGACCCCCACCCACACCGTTGGCGATATGCTCCGCATTAAAGAGGAGTTGGGCTTTAGCGGAGTCCCTATTACCAACACTGGGGCAATGGGCGGAATCTTGTTGGGCATGGTGACACGTCGAGATATTGACTGTATCAGCAACCCAGAGACACCCCTTTCCCAAGTGATGACCACTGATCTCGTCACCGCTCGTGAAGGCGTGACCCTAGAAGATGCCTTCCAGATTTTGCGTGAAAGCAAAAAAGGTAAACTTCCGATTGTCAAGACCGCTCGTGAAGGTGTCACCTTAGAAGCTGAAGGCAAGCTGGTGGCCTTAATTTCTCGTAACGATATTCTAAAAACCCGTGATTTCCCTAACGCGACTAAAGATGCTAAAGATCGCCTGATGTGCGGAGCTGCGGTGGGAACTCGCCCCAGTGATTGGGAGCGGGTGGGTGCCTTAGTAGAAGCGGGCCTCGATTTGGTGGTGATTGATTCCTCGCAAGGTGATTCGGTATTTCAAATTGAGATGGTGAAACGCATTAAGGCCACCTATCCCCAGTTGCAAGTGGTGGGGGGTAACATCGTGACGGCCAAGCAGGCAGCCCACCTGATTGAAGCAGGCGTGGATGGTTTGCGTGTGGGTATGGGTGTCGGATCGATTTGCACCACGCAGGAAGTGACGGCCGTGGGGCGTCCGCAAGGCACGGCGGTGTACAACGTGGCCAAGTTTGCCAAGCAGTACGGCGTGCCTGTCATTGCCGATGGCGGTGTTTCTAGCATCGGGCATATTACCAAGGCACTTTCCATCGGGGCATCAGCAGTCATGATGGGGTCGATGCTCGCAGGCACGCAAGAATCCCCTGGTGATTATTTCTATCAAGATGGCGTACGTTTAAAAAAATACCGTGGCATGGGCAGTAAAGAAGCCATGACGAAGGGATCCAGCGTGCGTTATTTTGGCGAAAATGCTAAAATACTGGTATCGCAAGGCGTGAGTGGTGCCGTGATGGATAAGGGGTCGATTAAAATGTACCTACCCTATGTGTTGCAGGGTATCCGCCATGGCTTGCAAGATTTAGGCATTCGCTCTGTGGCAGATTTGCATGTGGGCTTGTACAGTGGCGAGCTTCGTTTTGAGCGTCGTTCGGCCGCTGCTGGCGTGGAAGGCGGCGTGCATAGCCTCCACACCTACGAGAAAAGCCTAGTCTAGCGGTTTGAATGTAACCTGTAAAAAAAGAAAAGGATACTATACTTATGCCAATGGATGATTTAGAGCTAAACAACAATGAATTAGATGAAACACAGGAGTTGGATTTAGACCAACTTCAAGAAAAAGAGCGTGAACAAGAAGACAAGGAAGAAGAAAGCCTTGCTGATGAAACGGCCTGAAAAATACGCTACACTTCTGTCAATTACTCTCTAAAAACCTTGGTTGAAGAGCATACAGATAAATATATTCATTCCCCTAGTTTTCAACGCCGTAAAACACGCTGGGAGAATTTTAAAAAAGTTCGTTTAATAGATTCTCTGTTTAGAGGTATTCCTATTGGTAATTTTTTAATGTTTGAACGAGAAGATGAGGCGAAACAAAATTTTTATGTGATAGACGGCTTGCAACGTCTTACAACAATTGTGGAGTATCTGGAAAACAATTTTTCATTAAAGGGTTCAGAAATTGAAAACAGCTCATGGTATGGAAAAACCTATAGTGAATTGTCAGAAGAAGATAAAACACACCTTAAACGCTCTACGTTATCGGTGACGTTTGTTCGTGTTTTTGGCGTGAAGGAAATGGAAAAAGTGGCTCGGTTAATTTTTAATCGTATCAACGTTGCTTCCACACCCTTATCATTAAGCGAGCAATATTTTTCTTTATATCCTTCAGATTTTTTAGATCAAGTAAGAAAGCTTGCTGATAAAGAGTTTGTATTTAAACAGTTATTTAATTTAAACAACAAGCATAAAAAATACTTGATCTTTGAACATTTAGATTACTTAGTACGAGCTATGGCATTAGCAGAAGAGTTTGAAAATTATAGTACGCCTGTTAAAACCTTCGTTGGTAATTACCTCGCCAAGCAACAAAAATCTAAAAAAACAGTATCTAACTACGAGCTTTTATTAAAAGACCTCGCTCAATGGGGGACTGATTCAACAGTCGTGCGTTTCCAGAAAAATGGAATCTCAAAAAAAGCGACACCGATTTACACCTTGTTTGTTTATTTACTCGCTTTTTATTTTAAGAACCCCAGTTTGCAAACAGAAGAGAAGGCTAGAATGCTTTTTTCATCCGAATTTAAACAGAAAGCCTATGCTCATTTGTACTCTTTATCTGGTGCGGCAGGAGCGTCAACCACAGATAAAAAAACAGTACTTCTATTTTTTCAATGGCTTGAGAAAGAAATAGATACATGTTTACCCAAATAACCCGTGAAGAAATAGAAGATGAATATAACCGCTTGTCTCAAGAGGTCAATTCATTATTTCGTTATATTGAAGATTACAGAGCTAAAAACATTGAACCCTACCTACTTTCAAGTGCTATTATTTTGTTAACAGGTGTAGCACAACAGTTTTATCAATGGTGCCTTGCACGTCGCTTAGGGTTCAACTCGTATGTTGATGCTCAAAACTTAATTAAGCAACTTGAATTCTGTAAAGGAACGGATGTTCCGTTTCAACAACTAGGGAAAGATTCAGGTATTTTAGTAAATTATTTTAAACTACCTCCATCCTATATCAATAGCTTAAAGTCTCGTTCTTATTGCTCGGCATCTTTAAATTTCAAACATCTGTTAGAGAGTCTTGTAACCTTACAGGATCATCGAAATGCCTTGGCTCACGAGGGGACGATTACTTCATGGTCTTTTGAAGATGTTCGGGGAAATCAACGCTTCTTAAAATGGTATATGGTCGATTTCTTTGCAACGGCTTTACTTTTACCTAAACAGGGTGATGCTTTAAATGACGAAACCATCTAACTTATCCAAATCCAAGAAAAAAACCAAACAGCCTTCACTGACGTTTGTTGATTTATTTGCAGGCATAGGTGGTATTCGTCTAGGTGTTGAACAGGCTTGCACAAACGCACGTCTCCAGCCAAGATGTTTACTCACATGCGAAATCAATCCATTCGCACAAAAAACCTATCAGGCTAACTTTGGGCATAAGTGGATTCACCC
>JBJTUB010000371.1:0-4690 GCA_046080465.1 Vampirovibrionales bacterium
ATCGTGGATGTCGTTTCTATAAAAAGCTCTATAAAAGCCCATTCGGGCGTGCAATGAAGGGTTGAACGCTGGGGGCGTTCGCCCTCGCAATGAAACAAAGAACGCTAGAAGCGTAAAAACTTAAAAAATGGGGTCTATAGGGGCGAAGCCCCTATAGATACTGAAGGGGGGAACCTTTGAGAGGTTTTTCACAATGAGGATCTTACGTAAGAATTGAGATTGTCTCTCCTCGTTGTGGGGGCGAACGCCTCGGCCTCTCAAGATTGCCCGTAGGGCAATGCAAAACGAGGAACTTAGGAATGTACGGAAAGATAGTCATTCCACTATAAATAGTCACTCTGTTAGCTGTTGGCGGGACGGAAGTCGGCATCAATCACATCATCGGTATCGGCTTTGGGGGCTTCCGCCGTGGGTTCGCCAGCGGTAGGGGCTCCTTCACCAGCTTGATACACCTTGGTACTGATGCTGTAAGCCAACTGCTCTAGCTCTTCTTTCAATGAGGTAATATCGTCGTGCTTATCTTCTTTCACGGCCTCACGTACTTTGGCAATCAGTTCTTCTGCCTTGGTTTTATCCTCGGCCTCTACTTTATCGCCAAAATCTTTCAGCTGTTGCTCGACACTGTAGGCAAGTTGATCGGCTTGGTTTTTAGCTTCTACTTGCTTACGGCGTTGCTCATCTTCTTCACGGAATTGCTCGGCTTCTTTCACCATCCGCTCGATATCGGCTTCGCTCATGTTGGAGGAGCTGTTAACCACAATCTTTTGCTCTTTGCCCGTGGCTTGATCTTTTGCCGAGACGTTTAAAATACCGTTGGCATCAATATCAAAGGTCACTTCTACTTTAGGCACGCCACGAGGAGCAGGGGCAATACCATCTAAACGGAACATGCCTAAGGATTTATTGTCACGAGCCATTTGACGTTCGCCTTGAAGCACGTGAATATCCACACTGGTTTGGTTGTTTTCTGCCGTCGAGAAGACTTCGGTTTTACGAGTAGGAATGGTGGTGTTACGCTCGATGAGCTTGGTCATCACGCCACCCATGGTTTCTACCCCAAGCGAGAGGGGGGTTACATCCAGCAGAACGATATCTTTAACTTCGCCAGCCAACACGCCCGCTTGAATCGCAGCTCCTACGGCCACCACTTCATCGGGGTTCACGCCTTGGCAAGGCTCTTTGCCTGTCATTTCACGCACCAACTGTTGCACGGCAGGAATACGGGTAGAACCACCCACTAGCACCACTTCATCAATATCGCCTAAGGAAAGCTTGGCATCACGCAAGGCATTTTCTACAGGAATACGACAACGGTCGACCAAGGATTTGGTAAGGTTGTTGAATTGAGCCCGTGTTAAGGTTAAATCCAAGTGTTTGGGGCCGTTTTGATCGGCCGTTAAGAAGGGGAGCGAAATGTTGGCTTGCTCTAGGCTGGAGAGTTCGCACTTGGCTTTTTCGGCTGCTTCTTTTAAACGTTGCATGGCTTGCTTATCGTTAGAAAGATCAATGCCTTCTTGCTTTTTGAACTCTTCTTTCAAGTAGTTCATAACCGCTTCATCAAAGTCATCGCCCCCTAGGTGGGTATCCCCACTGGTGGATTTAACTTCGTATACGCCATCGCCCATTTCAAGCACGGTTACATCAAAGGTACCCCCGCCTAAATCGAACACCAAAATGGTTTGATCGTCTTTTTTATCTAAGCCGTAAGCAAAGGCCGCAGCGGTGGGTTCATTGACGATACGCAACACATCTAAGCCTGCAATACGTCCAGCATCCTTGGTGGCCTGACGCTCGGCATCGTTAAAGTAGGCGGGTACGGTTACAACGGCTTGCTTTACGTCTTCGCCTAGGTATTTAGAAGCATCTTCGGCAAGCTTACGCAAAATCTCGGCAGAAATTTGTTGTGGGGTCCAAGCTTTATCATCAATCGTCCAGGTTTTATCTGTCCCCATATGACGCTTGTTGGAAGCAATGGTTTTATCTGGCAAAATAACCGCTTGACGCTTGGCGTGTTGACCCACCAAACGCTCACCCGTTTTAGAAACACCAAAGACCGAAGGCGTGGTGCGGTTGCCTTCAGCGTTGGCAATAACCACAGGCTGACCACCTTCCATGACGGCCACAACCGAGTTTGTGGTTCCTAAATCAATACCAATTACTTTCGCCATCATATCGTAGACTCACCTTTCTGAACAAAGAGATTATTTTAAAACTTAGTCATATTTTAGTACAGTACACCTATTGACTTTAACTTTAATTCAGAGACTTAAAGTTAAAGATTAAAGAGTTTTGTACTCGTTATAGAACGATTGGGGGAAGGGAATTATCCGTAACTTAGTAACCTGAAGCATAGAAATACTACACCTCTACACTAAAGTAGCACTATTGTTTACGAAACACGCCAAAAACGCAACCAAAGGTTTTATTAAGAGCATTGCTAATACTCCTTAAAGTATACCTGTTACCCATAGACAGACGAGGCTTTGTTAAGCTTTTTTTAGCGAAGACCCTTTTGCCCGCCATGAAAGCCGATCGGATTAGACAACGAGGGGATAGCCGTTGCTTGTATCAAACAGAGAATCGATGCTTGACGATTTTGCCCCCCCCCCCCCCTTACTCGTCATAGTGAGTCAGTGTTTAAAAAAGATACACTATGTGCTAGCAATTTTAAAAGGCTAGTTGTGTTTATTAGTACATGATAAATCACAAGGCAACGATGCCCAAGTGAATCAACCACAATCGACGCGTATGTAACAGTTTAATCTTGGTGTGTAACAAACAAACCTTGAAGCTAACCGTTAATTCTTACTGTGTCGATAAGGTGAACATTTATATCGTTCTTTGTATCAGCCTATTTTATCACAGATACGGATCTTTATTCCCTGTACCTACAGTCATCGGTTATTACCTATAGAAAGTGAGCTTTGAACCCTCATGATGTTTCAAAATTATGGATTTTCACCAGCCCCAATGATGTATCCACCGCAGCAATCTTACTTGCCCCCTCAAACCCAGCAATACTCCTACACCAGCCCTGATGGTCGGTTTCAAAGCAGCCACATGAGCAGTACCTCTGATTGGGGTAGTTCGACTTCGGCTTCGGCGGCTGCTTCTAGTGGTAGTGCCTTTAGCTTGAATGGTGCCCAAGCCCGCAGTGCTGGCTTTGACTTCGATGCCTTCTTCGGTGCCCCTTCTTATGCGGGTGGTCACGGTGGCTTCTTTAACAATGTTTTTAACGGTGCCAATGCAACCGCAATTGCAGGTGCAAACACTGGTTTCTGGGGTAGCGGTGCTAATGCGTTCGCTGGTGCAGGTGCGAACACTGGCTTCTGGGGTAGCGGTGCCAATGCCACGGCGATTGCTATCGCTGGCGGCCAGCAGCATTGCCCCCCTACACCTTACTATCCTCCTCCACAGCCACCTGTGTTGCCTCCCGCTCCTCCACAGCGACCTGTGTTGCCTCCCGCTCCTCCACAGCCACCAGCCTCTGGTAACATGTTTTGGGTAGCTGGTGACCCTAAGTACGGTAACGCAAGCGGACAACTCGGAACAATTCCTGGCGGGTTTAATGTATTCGACCCAGATAGTAAAGATTGGAACGGCTATAATGGTTTTAAATTAGAAGGTATTGCGAGCCGTGGCCGTGGTAAAGACGTTTTAAATGGTCCTGCCCACACCGAGTACGTTGTTAATGATGGTAGTTTGAAATTCAATAACAATGGTGACGTGTTACGCAACGGCCAAGTTATTGGGAACCTTGCCACAACGAATCAAAGTACTATTGATTTAGGATCTGGCTATCGTATTAGCTTCTTCGGTCGCGATGGTGATCCTCTTCAAGATGGTCAAAGAGCTGTTGGTGCCGCTCAGCTCTTTACTCCAGAAGGATACCGTGTTGATTTAGAGCGTCGTAACCCTTATGGCGATCAATTCTACTACGATATCGCTCTAAGAGCTGCTCAAGGTAGCACGATTGGTAGCAACTTAACGGGTAGCCCCATCAATGCTAACGGTATGAACTTCGGTGATATTTTCCGTAGAGCCTAATTAAAAAATAGCCTTGCTTGAAAAAACGAAAATCTTTAATGCAACCCGATTTTTCAACAGTGCTTAAACCAATACCCCTCCCTTTAACGCTTGCAGGGTTCAAGTAGCTTGAAGGGAGGGGTATTGTTGTTTGCTATAGAAACCTCTGCAAAAGCCCATTCGGGCGTGCCATGAAGGGTTAAAAGCTGAGGGCGTTCGCCCTCGCAATGAAACACCGAACGTTAGAATTGTTAGGAGCTAAAAAATGGGGAGAGTTTGTTAACTAGAGGTTATTTACAAACTTATGTTAGTCCCCAGCCTCTCACCATTGCCCGTAGGGCAATACAAAGCGACAAGCGAGAGAATACGCTATTCAATCTTGGAATGGGCATTAGAAATGTACGGAAAGATAGTCATCCCTCGATAAACCAACAACAGCTGCCAAAAGTCCAGCAAGACTCTTAACAGCTGCGAGTTATCATAGAGGTGTCACCCATAAACCTTAATTAGCAGTTCCAAAAATAATTGAGACATTTAACTAATTAGATGGTATACTTTTCTTTTGTTTAGAAAGAGAAGTGTGTGCTATATGAACTGCCCTAAATGTGGAAGTAGCGAAAAATCAAAAGCTGGATTTGTTAAAGATGTACAACGTTGGCAATGT
>JBJTUB010000372.1:0-1130 GCA_046080465.1 Vampirovibrionales bacterium
TACTGGCATCAAACCTTGGCCACGTGGTACGAAAAACAAAGCCAGCTCGCCCCCAAAGAACGCCGACTCGTACAAAGTGATACGCTCCAACTTACCAAGCTGTTTCGCTATCACCGTGATGCAAGCAAGCAAGCCCTAGAACGCTTAGGGGACGATGCTTCAGCGTTTAACACGCAAACCATGCAAGAGCTATTGCCCTTTTTGCCTCAAAGTCAAAAGCGGGTCGATTCCCCCATTCGCTCTAAAAAGCCTCAAACCTCGTTTAAGGATCCACCCCTGCATCATTCTCAATCCACCCAAAACGAGGCCCCCATGATGGTGGGTGTTCATGCACCACAGTCTCTGTATCAGCCATCGTTTACGCCTAAACAATCGAGCCAGTATTTAGAAAAGCATGCCGTGCCAGAATCGGTCACCATTGCGAATGAAACGGCCCCCACCGCCGAAGTACAACAACGACTCAACCAAGCCCACGCCCTACAAGTGCAAGCACGCCTACCTGGGGCTAGCCCAACCGTCGCCTTGGAATATTACAAGCAGGCGTATCATTTGTATTTATCCATTCAGGCCTTTGAGTTGGCCTCTGAGTGTTTAAACACCATGGCTCATTTGTTTTGGAAATACAAAGATTTAGAACGAGTCCGTTATTGCCTAGAGCGAGCCTTACTGGTGGATGCCAAGCATGCCATCACACCCCAGCATTTATTAAACCACCGAGATTGGGCCTGCCTTTTGGCCGATGAAGGGTATCCTGAAACAGGGCTACACTACTTACAGCAAGTGTTACCCGCCTTACAGCAAGAAGCACCGTTTCTATTTCAAGGAGCTTTGTTGCTACGGCTACACGTCACCTTAGTTGAATTGGCCTACGATAGCCAAGCCTCCCCCGCCCACATTGAAGGCTATGCCCAGCAGGCAGAACGCTTAGCCCTAGAGTTGAATGATATGCAGGCACTAGAGGTGATACGCCAACGCCTAAGACAACGATAATATAGGATTTTGAAAAGATTTCCGCCTATTCCTAAGCTCCTCGTTTTGTATTGCCCGTTGGGCAATGTTGAGAGGCCGGGGCATTCGCCCCCACAACAAGGAGGGACTATCTCAATTCTTACGCAAGATCCTCATTGTGA
>JBJTUB010000373.1:0-2029 GCA_046080465.1 Vampirovibrionales bacterium
AACAGATTCGTTTAGCGGCCGACTTGCCAGCCACGGTGCATCGCCTTCGAGAACTCTGACTTTTAGGGTCTCCTGCTTTTATACATTACATCTACCCAAAACACTAAAAACCACTTGCCTTTTTTCAGCTTATTGTTTATGATGACATACAAATACATATATGCTTCGTGTACGTTTTTTTTGTAATAGGCTGCGTATTTGGGTAGTAACGTTGGTTGTTTCTTATCTATTCTTTTCGCCGTTCTTTTACAGTGAACCTGTTTTTTTTTGTATCCATGTCTATTCCCCTCCTCGTTTTTATGTAGCGTGGAAGAGAGACTCAGTGAAAGCCCCTTTCTCAAATGACAAAGCGAATTTTAATTTCTATTGATGATGCTTTTTTAGAGCGTGTCGATGAGCGTGCTAAAGTGGAACACCGTACTCGTAGCGAGTTAATTCGCGAAGCTTTGCGTAGCTATCTCAAGTTAGGGCAGGGCGTTTCTATGCCAACCATGCCAGAGGCACAACTGCCTAGAACCGATGGCGTTATTTCCGCCTCTTACTAACCTCTGTATCCACTTTTTCCTCAAAAGCCTTTCTACTCCCTAAACTTCAGAAAGGCTTTTGAGACTTCAACGACTTAACTTTTCAAAATCATAGACAACTTATTTTTTATTTATTTTGGACTATTATAACGACCTTTTTGTAGCACTTATGACTTTTTAGTAGTGATTTAGTCAAGTCTCATAAAACATCCTTCTTAACCTCTTTAAAAAAGGGGGATATTAGACTACTTGACTAAATTATCGGATTTTGGTAGGGAGCATGTGAGGGTTTGGAGTTAATTAAATTTATGCTTAGTAACATAGAAAACGCCACAACGATTAACAGTCATTTAACTGTAGGTACTACGCTTCACGTTACGCTATGGGAGCCGCATCGTTTTGAGGAAACCACTTATTTACCTACGGATACCATTTTGCAACAATCGGAACTGGTGGATTATACCGCCACCGTGCTAGACCTTAACGACGATTGTATGCTTCTACCCTTTCCACCAGACGACCTGCCCCATCAAGAACTATTTACCTTTGGCCGACGTGTACGGTGTGTGCTACGTAGTGAAGAAGCGGTGTTTGTATTTTATCCCAAAATAAAACGCTATAGCATTAAAGGTACGCTGGGTATTTGGATGGAGCTTCCGCCCTACCTAGATACTTTGTTTAAACGCAAGCATTTGCGGGTAACGGCGTCGTTTCCTGTGGCTGTGATGCCTAAAAACCCGGCAGCCTTCCCTACCTTTGTTACAGAATCTTTGGATATCAGTGCAGGCGGTATGCGATTCACCTCTCCCTATATGATGGAATCGGGGCAACTACTTCAACTCCATTTTAAACTAGGGCATGTTCATCAACAATTTGTTATCAATGCCAAAGTGGTCTATTTACTCAATAAAGCAGAGCCTTTTGGAACACACCGCTTAGCTGTACCTACCAATGCCGTTAGCTATACAGCGGCCGTTCAATTTCTTGATTTAGAGCCGCTTCAGGAAAGTGAACTGTTGCAAACCATTTTAGAAATTGATTTGCTCCAGCACGTTATGGAATCGCGAGAGTCTACTCCCGCAACGTCATCATTTTTAATTGAAGGCCGCCTCCCCAACTAAGGGCGGTCTGTTTCTATCAGGGACTAAGGGCTGTTTGCAAATAGTTGCATCCCTATCTCAATACATACGTCATTGCGAGCCGTTAGGCGTGGCAATCTCCCACACAGAAGCGATACGGCTAAGGAGATTGCTTCATCTTCATACCAATTCTCAGTTTAAATAGCGTAAGAAATTGTTTCTTTTTTGGGGGGCAATGGGGGCGTTAGCCCCCATTAATAAACCGAGACATTTAACTAATTAGATAGTATACTTTTCTTTTGTTTAGAAAGAGAAGTGTGTGCTATATGAACTGCCCTAAATGTGGAAGTAGCGAAAAATCAAAAGCTGGATTTGTTAAAGATGTACAACGTTGGCAATGTAAAAACTGCCCTTGTAAATATACTC
>JBJTUB010000374.1:0-13439 GCA_046080465.1 Vampirovibrionales bacterium
CCCGTTAATAAATCGAGAGTATTAACTAAAAGCTATTTTGAAAAAAGTCGTCTAAACCTAGACTAACTCTTGTTAAGTTGTTAAAAATCAGTAGAATTACTGATACAAATAGGGGTATCTAGGGGCGAAGCCCCTAGAATAACTTAGGGGGGAGAGTTGTAGAGAGGGAGGAACGGCCTCTCTACGTTGCCCAGAGGGCAACTTAAGGCAGGGGACTAACATCGTTTGTAAACAACCTTTAGTTAACACTCTCAATAAATCTAGGGGGGGAGCCTTTGAGAGGCTTTTCACAATGAGGATCTTGCGTAAGAATTGAGATTGTCTCTCCTCACTGTGGGGGCGAACGCCCCGGCCTCTCAAGATTGCCCGTAGGGCAATGCGAAACGATGAGCTTAGAGACCTCGAAAAACCCTTTTGCAGAGCTTTCTATAAAACAAACAACGTTTCATCACTGTAGAAATGAAACGTTGTTTATCATCATTAACGACGAAGCCTAGGCACAATCGTTATTCGTAAACGTAAGGCAAGATACCTGCAGCACGAGCGCGTTTAATGGCTTTGGTTAAACGACGTTGAAAGAACGCAGAAATACCTGTAATACGACGAGGCAAAATCTTTCCACGATCCGACAAGAAACGCTTTAGCATGTTGGCATCTTTATAATCGATGTGGTAAATCTTGTTTGCTTGGAAAAAACATCTTTTCCTAGGACGATCGGCCATGGGAGTGTGGCATCCTTTCAGTATATATAAAGTAACTATCAAAAATAAAATGAATCCGTCAATTTTAGCGTTAATTGAAAGATTCTGTAAAGCGTAGGGTGTTGTTTTATCCTGCAACAAACGATAAAAACAAATAAAATCGCTAACAATAACCACCGATTTATTATTGAGCTAGCGTTAAAACACATCTACGTTACAAGCTGTTAGTTAGCATAGTTAAAACATACTTGAAAGACAAGCCTTTTTTAGGGGCTATTTGCAAATAAATGACTGTAATTATAGAAACCTCTGCAAAAGGGTTTGTCGAGGCTTCTAAGTCCCGCGTTTTGTGTCGTCTTTCAGACGACTTTGAGAGGCCGTTCCTCCCTCTCTACGTTACCTAAAGGGCAACTTAAGGCGGGGGACTAACATAAGTTTGCAAACAACCTCTAGTTAACACTCTCCTTTATTTCACAACAGGATCTTTAGGAAGCAGCCAAAACGTTAGGGTATCCAAGGCCCAGTAGGGTTCTTTGGTTTTATTGGCAAAGGGCTTGGCTTTGTCATCAATCAGCTGTAAAGCCATGCCAAACCAAAACCAGTTTTGAGCATAGTAATCGTCGGTTTTGCTGGCATCGGGCCAACTATAGCTACCTGCTAATTGTTGCTGTAAGCTAGGGGAATAATGCCGAAACACAGGCCACAAGGCTCCGTAAATGGCTTTGGATTTGAGGGGTTCTATCTCTTTACCATCGGGGGTGAGGGTGCCGGGCAAGGTGTTGTTATGCTGTTTGCTCCAAGCATTGAGGGTACTTAGCCCTGTTTGAATAACCTGTTGGCTCGTGTGTGTATGCCCTGCAAACAGTAACTCATCTAACATCATACGCCAGTAAGCCCGAAAGGCTTCGTAGCTAAACGTGCTTTGTTTTTCCTGATGCTCAAAATCCCCTTGCTGTAGCACCAGCTCGCCCGTACTACGGTTGAACCACACCCAATCCAGTACCAAGCGATGCTTGCTAAGGTTGAGTTGCTGTTGCAACAGACTGTAAGAGGTACTCGCCAAGGCCGACCAATCATGCTCTTTATCAAACAAGGCAAACACATGGTAGGAGTACGGCGAAAAATAAGAGGGGTTTAACAAGACGTATTCAGGTACCACGACAGCTTTACGGTGCCAATCCCCAGGCAACAACACGGGGCCTTTTACGCTATTAACTACTTCGTAAGTCCAGATATCGTTCAGTAACTGTTTGGCTTCGTGGAGCATCCAGCCCTCGTTCCAGCGGTGATACCCTAGCAACAAGGCCAAGGCGACATCTTGATCGGCATCGGTGGCCGCCGCATCATCCAGCATCCCCCACGAGTGGCCGTCGGGTAACTGACCCCATCGCCAAGCAAGCAATTTATTGCCTGCTCGTTGCTGTAGGTTGTTTCGAGTCCATTCCCACACCTTGCTAAAGGTGGCTTTATCGTTCAGCCATACGGCACGCAGCATGGCGTACGATTGCCCTTCGCTGGTGGTGCTACTGTTGGTGAAAAAATCCTTCACTCGGCCATCGGTTTGAATAAACTTACCTTTGTAGGCCTGCCAACTTTCTTTTAGCCACGCTTCGGGGTTTAGTACCACGCTCTCTGGGTTTTGCACGGCCATGTAGGCAATATGAATCGGGTCTTCGTTTTTTAGCACATAGCTTAGGCTAGAGACACCCCAAGCCAGTACTGTAATACCTGTGAGGCTAACACCCATAAGGGCGAGTGTTAGCCATTGTGGGTTGTACCATGTTTTGAGCTTTGGAAGCAGGGCGTTACTGAGGGTCGTCCATAGGGTGGTCATCATCAGGAGGAGGTCTCAATTCTAGTGGAGGGGGATACGTGGTTACAAGCTCTGTAAAACGAACTCGCCGTTTGACGAGGCTAATGTTCGGTGCTTCATTGCACGCCCGAATGGGCTTTTTTGCAGAGTGTTCTATAGAAGACGTTTGGCCAGTGAGGCCAAACCCCATGAACCTGTTTTTAACGGTTATCGATGTGAGAGAGAGGTAGCTGCAACGGGTTCCATTAAATAGTGGAGTGACCTTGATATTAGGCGGAGCCTCTTAGTAATCGACGCAACCGATAAATGGCTTGAGCATGCAATTGACAGGCTCGACTTTCAGACACACTGATAATATCGCCTATTTCTCGTAGTGTCATATTTTCTTGATAATACAGGGCAATGATTAGCTTTTCACGCTCGGGTAGGGCGTTAATGGCCTTGGCCAACCGTTGGCGATCGTTGCCTTCCATTATCTGCATCAGCGGATCGCTGGAGGCAGAGGTATCGGCCACGGTATCAATCACGGACATGCCCCCGCCCTCTTTGTCTTCGTAGGCGTGTTCATCCAACGAGACAACCAAGGTGCTGGCTTCGTTAAGCAAGGCATTCACCTTGGCGACAGGTAGGTTTAGCTTGGCGGCCACTTCTTCAGGCAGAGGGTGACGACCCAAGGTTTGCTCCATTTCTTGAATGGTTTGCATCAGCACCTTGGTGCGACGGCGTACCCCACGAGGCACCCAGTCGTGGCGACGTAGTTGATCAATAATTTCACCACGTATGCGGCTCATGGCAAAGGATTCAAACTTGAACCCTCGCCGAGGCTCAAAGCGTTTAATGGCCTCTAGTAAGCCGATGGTGCCAAAACTCATTAAATCTTCTTGGCAAATACTGGGCGGTAGTACCACGGGCAAGCGAGCCACGGTTTGCTTTATTAAGTACAGGTAATGCACGGCCAATTTATCACGCAGGCGTTTATCGGTGGGGTGTTCCATAAACAGATCCCACAAGAGCAAGGCGGCTTGGTCACGTTCACGGCGTTTTTGTTTCTGTTCGGTGTTGGCGGTATTGCCCACGAGCAGAAAAGGCGAGCTGGCACTTGTCTCTAAAGGGCTGGGGGTGTCATCGAGTTCTAGTTCATCTTCTGCCGTGTCAACCAGTAGGGCGGTATCCCCCGATTCATCTAAGGCAAAGGGAAGTTCGGCAGTGGGTTCGATGGCCTGAAACAGAGGGGAACGCCTAACGCTGGCGATACTTTGCTTGGCATCAATCGTGAGGGTTTCCTCTGGAGTGGAAGGGGCGTGGAGGGGCATGTTTACGGCTGGAGGGGGAGACGTTTGCTGGGTAGAAGGGCGTTGCGGCGACGCAAAATGCCCAAGGGGTAAGGCCACCCGAATGGTTGTGCCTTGAGGGGTGTTTGCCGTTGGGCTTCCCTCGTTGGTGATGGAGGGTTGAGTTGAATTAGAGGGACGAAAGGCGGGCATAGGGTCAAACTCTCTCTCATCAGACAAAGCAAAGACGACAAACGGAAGACTGTCTAGGGCGATTCATGAAGGGCTTGGCACCCTTTCTTTTGATCGTGTTCTGATTGTTTTTAATACGTCTAGCTTTTTAAGTATAATAAGTATAAAAGGTGAGCGTGGTAAAGCGTAAGCGTTTGGCCAAAGATTCCTCTGTGCGGTTGAGACTGGTTTATGTTTATGGTTTAATTTCATGTTAGCATTATTTTTTTATCGCTTAGAATGATGACTGCCTATGTTCAGCTTTAACAATCCCTCTTCGCCCTACGAGTCTTCTTGCACTTCCCCTGATGAGCTTAAACATCGCTTGGCGGGCTATATTGATACCTTCGCCCATCACACCCTTGCCGTGGTAGGCGATATGGTGATTGATGAAATGATTTACGGAAAGGTGGAACGACTTTCTCGTGAAGCACCCGTCATTATTCTTCGGCATGATCACACCGATCTGTTGTTGGGGGGCGGTGCCAATGCCACCCACAACTTGGCCGCTTATGGGGCTAAAACCTACGCCGTGGGCTTGTGGGGGCAAGATTATCACCAAGATGCTTTAAAAAATGCGATGGAACGAGATAAGATAGATGCCACCTACATGGTGTGCGATCCGCATCGCCCAACCACCACGAAATCTCGAATTTCTGGGATGGTTAATTTCTCAGTCACTCAGCAAATGCTTCGTCTGGATCGGGAAATGCGTCAGCCCGCCCCCCCAGAGGCCGAAGCTCAACTGATGACTCATATCGATGCTTTAGCTCCAAGCTTGGGCGGAATAGTGATTTCGGATTATGCCTTAGGGGTGGTTACGCCTCGGGTGATTCAACACATTCAGGCGTGGGCCAAACAGCACAACAAACCCTTTTTTGTCGATTCGCAACAATCGCTGTCGCCGTTTGCGGGGGCCGATATTTTGACCCCAAATCAACCTGAAGCAGAACAGAACCTAGGCTTTGCCTTAGATTCAACCGAGGCCGTTATTAAAGGGGGCAAGCAGCTACTGCAACAAACCCACGCCAAGCACGCCCTTATTACCTTAGGTAGCCGTGGTATGGCCTTGTTTGAAAACGAGCATCGGGGCCGGCTGTTGCCTGTGTTTAATAAAAGCGATGTGTTTGATGTAACGGGGGCAGGGGATACCGTCATTGCTACCTTTAGCCTCGCCCGAGTAGCGGGGGCCTCGTTGCTGGAGGCCACCATTTTAGGCAACTTGGCGGCCAGTATTGTGGTGCGTCATTACGGGGCTGCCGTTACCGACCCCGACACGCTTAAGGCGGAATTATTCAAATTACCCAATCAGTTGTTAAGTACAGAATTACAAGCACTGACGTTGTAACAGAGATAAAGGAGAAACTCGCCCATGTTACCTTGGCTCGATCCACAAGGCCGCCTTTGGGGCAAATGGAATATTTTAGATGCTGGCCTTGTTATGCTTGTTGCCTGTATTGTACTAGGCATGCTGTTGGTACAATTAGGCGTTCAGAAAACCAGTGCGGCTCAAGTGTTAGGCGAAAGCGATATTCTGATAAAGCTTTACCTGCGGTCACGCACCTTTGAACAACAGCTATTTGTAGAAGGCAAGCAAACGAATATTACGGTTCGTAACCAGCCACGTGGCGAAGTCACGATTATGAAGGTAGAAAAAATGCTGCCTCAGTTAACGGTGATGGGCAAACAAGGCCCCCAAGCCGTGCCAGATGAAAGCCTGCCTGGGGTGTATGATTACACCATTACGTTAAAAGATCATGCCACCCTCTCCAAAGAGGGCTATGTGGCCGAAGGGGTGAAAATTAAAATAGGTTTGCCTATTGAGCTAGAAGGCCAAAACTATCGCCTTACAGGGAGCATTTTGCAAGTGACTCCTGTCAACTCAACATCGGATTCCGTGGCCGCCTCCGCATCTCACGCTCATTAATCAAACAGAAGAACGTTTACTATGTCTACCCATGTCAATATGTTGCAACAGTGGCTTGCCTCCTCGTGGGTGTTTCAACACCCTCTTAAATGGCTGCAACAGTTAGAGTCTTCTCTGCAACAAGGATTACTCCAAAGCCACTCCGTGCAAGCGTTACAACGCCTGTTTAATCGTTCAACCCCACGTGTACCGTTGCCGTTTGGTTGGCAACCCGAAGCCCTCGTTCAGTATGGCCATGGCCCTTTGTTGGCTTTGGGTTTGGCTGGGTTGATGGCCGTGATGACGGTGGCCGATACTGGGCCGATAGGGGCGGTGGTGTGGGTGTTGTTTGCGTGGTACTGGGGAATTGCTTGGGTAACGGGGCGTAGCCAGTGGTTACAACAACTCCACTGGGGCGATGTGTTGGTGCATCTGTTTTTTGCAACGTATCTCATTTCGGCTAGCTGTTCAAGCGTGCAACCTTACGCCCTACAGGGCTTAGGCAAGGTGGCCACCTTTTGGGCAGCCTATACCGTTTGGCGTGGCTGTTTTGCCCAGTATCCACAAGCCGTGGGTGTGTTAATGGCGTGGCTGGTATGCTTAGGCTTAGGGCAAACCGCTTTAGGGGCGTGGCAATGGTTGCACCCCAGTAACGAGCTGGCCACTTGGACGGATCCTTCCACCCTGCCTGAACATCAGCTTATGCGGGTATACGGCACACTCAAGCCCTTAAACCCAAATCTGTTAGCGGGCTATTTGTTGGCCTGCATGGGGGCTGGCGTGTGGCTGGTAGGGCATTTAGGAGCCTTAGGCCTAAAACGCACATGGCCGTGGGTGCTGTTGGCCTTAATGGCCGTGCTGGCCTTAGTGGCGGGGGTGGGTATGACAGGCTCACGTGGGGGCTACTTGGGTGTGGCAGGCATTGGCTTGTTGAGCTTTTTGTGGGCCTACCCCATTCTCACGACCGACCCCGTCCTCAAACGGCACGATTGGTTGAAAGTCGTCTGGCTAACCTTAATGGCCACGGCGGTGGCTGGTCTTTCGCTTATTTTAGCCTCTAGCGAGGCCTTGCAACATCGTTTGTTGAGTATGTTTAGCTTTCGAGAAGATTCATCCATTTCGTATCGATTGAATGTGTACAGTGCCTGCTGGCGTATGTTTTTAGATAACTGGTTGGTGGGTATTGGCCCTAGTAACTTGGTGTTTAAACCTACTTATGGGCTGTATATGGTACCGGGCTTTAACGCCTTAGGAGCCTACAGTGTACCGTTGGAAATTGCTGTAGAGCAAGGCCTGATAGGTTTAACCGCCTTTGTGATATTAATAAAAAGCATGCTGGCCACCACGGCGTTGCAACTACACGATACCCGTATTCAACTGACTCAAAAGCTGTGGCTGGGCGGGATTGGTATCGCTTTGTTGGGGTTTGTCTTCCATGGGTTTTTTGATACGATTTGGTATCGGCCGAGTGTGCAAGTGTTGTTTTGGTTTTTTGTGGCGGCTTGGGTGACGGTCTTACCTTCTGTACCTCATCTACCTTGTGTACCCCATGTACCTAGCCAACCCACGGCGAATGCCTCTGCCGAAGCGTGGTCTCACGCCGTAGCCTCTGTTTCTAAGGAGCCTCCTTCTCATGCTGTTTAATACCACCTTGCCAAAAGCGAAAGAGATTCAACGCATTGCTTGCCTGTGCTATGGTGGCCTAGGCGATGTGCTACTGTTTGCCCCCGTTTTAGCAGAACTGAAAGCGTGGTTGCCCGAAGCCAACATTGTGTTGTATGTAGAACAACGAAGCATGGGCGTGGCGAGTATTATTGAAGGTGCGGATAGTTTTCAAAGTATCCCAACGCAGTTGAAAAAGCACCAGCTGTTTGCTTATTTAGCAACTGATTTACGCAAGCGTCATTTTGATGCCGTGCTAATCACGGGGAGTCATCCCCTATTGGCGTGGATGATCGGCTTGAGTGGGGTGGCCTACCGTGTGGGGTATCATAGTGGCGATACATGGCTGGCTCAACTAACACGCCCTTCACTAAGTGTGGTTGCTCCCTTGCGTAAAGAGTTGTACGCAAGCGACATGCACTTAGAGCTAGCGAAGGCGTTTTTATCGCCGATTATTGGCCCTGCCTACCACGTTAAAACACCAGAGATTCGTCCGCTGGCCAAGGCCGTGCAACAACGAGATTTAGAGGCCATTGAAGGCTGTTTCCCTTCGGAGCCCTTTGACCCCCTGCACGTGCATGAACTGCCCAAGGTACTGATTCACCCAGGGGTGAGCCAAATGAGTTTGAAAAAGGGAATCCATAAAACATGGTCGGCGAGTCGGTGGGCTCAGTTTATTTTAAAGCTTAGCCAAACCAAGCGAGTCTTCTTGGTGGGGGGCAAGGAAGATGCCCCCCTAATTGACGAAATTATAGGCTTGCTACCCGATAGGCTCAGCCAGTTTAAAAACTGCTTTGGCAAAACCCAAAGCATGAACGAGCTACTGGCCTTGATGCAACGCATGGATGTGGTGTGTTGTGTGGATTCGGCTCCTATGCACGCCAGTTTGGCGTTGAATCAGCGAACCGTTGCCTTGTTTGGCCCCACCAATCCAGAGCTGTTGTTTCCTAAAAACAATCCTCGCTTTAAGGCTGTTTTTCGTGAAGAGTTAGCGTGCAGGCCCTGTTTATGGGCCACTCGGCAAGCCAACTGTGCTAGCTCAGAGTGTCTCTCTGTTTCGGTAGAGGCCATGGTTGAAGCCGTGGATGCCGTCCTCTTTTCTGACTCAACCCCTTAGAAATGATCGTTATAGTGGAAATACTATCTTTCCGTACATTCCTAAGCTTGTCGCTTTGTGTTGCCCGTTGGGCAACGTAGAGAGGCCGGGGCGTTCGCCCCCACAGTGAGGAGGTACAATCTCAATTCTTACGCAAGATCCTCATTGTGAAAAACCTCTCAAAGGCTCCCCCCTAGAGTTATTAACGGGGGCTAAGGCCCCCGTTGCCCCCAACTTGAGCTTAGTGAATGAAAGAATATAAAAAGTGTTCGGAAAAATAAGGATTTAACTATATGTTCCAGCGATTCACGAACTATCTCAAACATCCGCAAACCTGCATTCCGTTTTTACTCATTACCATGACGTTGATTTACGGCGCCTTTTTTCCTCTGCAAAAGTTGTTTTGTCTGCATGTGCATCCCATGGAAGCTGCCGTGTTAAGGCAGTTGGGCTTTGGCGTGATTATCCTTATTGGAGGATGGTTTTGGGGGTTTTGGCAACGCGATTGGAAGCAGCTCCCCCCGCATTGGCCTTGGTTTGTGTTTTGTGGCTTACTGGGTGTCTTTTATATGCAAATCACTGCCGCTTTGGCCGTTCCTATGACTACCTCGTTTCACGCCACCCTCATGATGGGAACCATTCCTTTACAAACGGCCATTATTAATAACCTACTGGGCTACGAAAAACTAAGCACCCGTGCGATGCTAGGCATTACCTTAGGCATGGCGGGGGTTGCGTGGTTAGTGCTAGAGCAACTAGGCGTACAGGGCGATGTGCGTAGCACGGGTACAAACCCTTTGGTGGGTAATGTGCTGATTTTGATTAATGCGTTTATTTTCTCTGTGTACACAATTGCCGTACGACGCTTAGTGCAACATCATAGTCCTGTACGCATTTTATCGTTCAACTTTTTACAGGCGGGGCTATATATGTTGCTGTTGCTAGGGGTGGCAAGTAGTACTTGGTTGCCACCCACGGTGGCTTCAACCTTACCTACCTTTGCCAGTACATGGCAGGCCTTAACACACTTAGATGCTTTATCGTGGTGGTTGTTGATGTACATGGTTGTTTTTGCTGGATTTGTGGGGTATTTAATACATCATTTATCGTTAAAATACGTTACATCCAACAAGGTAGTTACCTACCATTTTGTACAGCCTGTCTTAGCCGCAGGCCTAGGGCATTGGTGGTTTAACGAACCCTTTACCTTGCCCATGGCTTGTGCCGCCGTATTAGTATTGGCAGGCGTGGTGACTGCGAGCAAAGCCCCCGTAAAAAATTAGGCGGGTGGTGCACCACTTGTTAAGTTAGAACCTTGAGGGCTAGGTGGCTGCCCACTATTCATATCGTTACCGCTGGGCATCACTGTTGGGGAAGAGGTCGCACCCATGGCTTCTCCTCCACTGCTACCAGCATCTTGCGAAGGTGGTAGAAAGAGGTAACGTAATTTGGCAGTCATTTTAACCCCTGTGCCTTCGGCAAATTGTGGCTTGTTGCTGCCCCCTATCGTGCTAGCAGTAGAGGCTGGCTGTAACAGACTACCCGTGTTACCTTCACCTGATAACGTGCTTGTTGCTTCAGGGGGTGGTGGGGCTTCGGTTGCTTTTTTGTTGCCAAATCCTCTATTTAGAATCTTTTTCATGGTACTACCAGGGGGAGGCGGGGGAGCCGTTGGTGGCGAGGCTGTTTCTACGGGTTCATTGATGTCTAAGCCTCTAAACTGTAACGCTGTTGGTAGGGCTTTATCTGCTTGAAAAGTAACTTGCCGTAGTCCCAAACTAGGATATTGTTTTAACATCTGGCCTAGAAGGCCTAGGCAACCGGCATAGGTTCCTTCGGCTTGAACCTGATATTCAATAATATAGCCTTTTAAATCGCCACCCACCAAGGTGATATCATCAGCTTTTAGGGCGGGTGCAAAGGCATCAAACGCATTTTGAGGCTCGCCAGGCTTGGAGCCGTCGGCAGAGGGGGCGGCGACAATCGAGGGTTGAACAGCCGTTATTTTAACAGAATTATGTGGGGAAGGTAGGGCTAAGGGCATGGTTACTAGCGTACGCTCTAATTCATGAGCCCAATCAATCATACGGACAGCCACAATATCCCCAGCAACCATACGGGGCAAGAGTTGAGTGACAGGGGTACTTTCTGTTCGTAAAGCCTCTGTGGTTTTGTGCTTTTCAGAGCTTTGAGTTAGCTTGGTTTGTTGCTCTTGTAACTTAGTGTCAATCCCTTTGGCACGCTCAGCTTGCTCTTTAAACAAGGTATCGTTGCCTAAGACACTGATAATCAGAAAGAGACCAACGCACCCTAGCAACACTTCAGGCGTTGTAAAAAGAGTTTTATTGGAAGGATGACCTTTAATAACCGATGGAAAAAGGGCTTGAAGAATCATAAAATAACAATCCTATTAATTAAACAGCATATTGATGCGGTGCATCCTAGCTGAAGAGGGTATCTTGTTAAGGCTGGCTTCTTGCTTGTCTTACTTAACGAGCCCCTGTTGCAGGAGGACTGCTAGGTGAAGAGCTAGCGACCGGACTAGTCGTAGGGCTAGTCGCTGGTGCCGATGCCGCTGGTGTGCTTTGCGTACTCGCAACGTTCCATTTAAAGTAAGGTGTTTTGATTGGTTCGCTTTTGGTGTTTTCACCAACGATCCCTTCACTCACTTCCATAGAATCCTCTTCCACAGAAATTAGGCTTAAGTTGCCTAGAGCATCAAAGGGTTTGGAGATCATGCCGCTGAGGGTTTGAACAGCAGCACTATTACGACTGCCACCTTTTAAATCAACTTGTAATTTGTCGTTTAAACTTAACTCTAAGGTATCGAACCACACGCCTGAAGGAAGATGGCTGGGCAGTTCTGCTAACCACGTTAAGGTACGAGTCTCTTGTTCAATATGCCGTTTTAACCATGTTTTTTCAACCACGGTGCTTAGCTCACTGGCCGATAGTTCCACCACTGGGGTGGAACCACTCGTGGGCTTGGTATTTGTGAGACTCATTTCTTTGAAGCTGTTTTGAACGCCCATCACTAACCAAATACCCAAAATACAACATAGGGCCAAAATATTACCACCAATACTTACTTTAAGTAAATCTTTACGGACTTTATTGATGTACTGTTTGTTTTTATCGGCTGTGGGTAAAAAATCGACACTTTGGATACCTTCAATGGTGGCACCTAGCGTTGCCCCTAGGGCTTCAATAGAGCAGGGGTATAAAGGTGTACTGGCTCCTAAAGAGGCTAAGGTCTCTTTCGTTTGCTCGACAACCACCACTTCACCAAAACGATCAAAGCAACTAACCAAATCACTGGTAGACGCTAAAATATTATTTTGAATTAAAATGCACTGCTGACATCCGTGCAGTACATCGCCCAACGATTGAAGATCGGTACGAATATCTTCCATCAAATGCTCCATATTAAACGATACTGTAGAAATAGGAACATCAATCAGGCTTTGATAACGAAACCCTTCCAGTACCGAAATGCTAAATACGCCTTCGTTTAAGACACAAATCAAGCGTTTTACACCATCGTCTTGCAAGGTTCCTGTCGAGGCTAAACCTTTCATGGCCGCACCCAAGGCATTAAATAAGCCAACAGGCTTAAACCCGAGTTGTTTTAGCGTATTATACAGGGGGTCAATAAACTCTTTGGGATAGGCGCCTACCACCAATTGTTGGATGCGACTTTCTGAATCTTCAACCGAGTTCAGAGTAAACCAATCGAGTGTCGGTTCTACTTTTTTGAACAGAACGCCTCGCTCTACCTCTGTACGTAAGCCCATTTCTGTTTGATCACGATCGAGGATACTAGGTAGGGTGACAATAGAGGAATACAGCGAGGGTAAAACAACGGAAATGCGTAAGCCCTTAGGCAAATCAAGCTTTTCTGTCAGTAAAAGCTTGAGAGAGTCGTGTAGCTCCTCTTTGTTTTCAAAGGTTTTAGAAACAGGGTGCACCTCAGGAGCATCGACCAGCTCTGAACGAATAAGCTGACCGTTTTTGACACCTAAATAGACGAATTCAATCTGTTTTAAATCGCTTTTAAATACCAAGGCAGCCGCATTGTTTTTGGCGCCTGAACTTCCTAAAGAGAGTCCCATCATTGGTGTGTTTCTTTCCTCTATCTCGTTTAAAATAATTGAGCTATCTGATGACGTGAAGCATCATGTTTGCTGAAGTTTAATCGATATCGATAACGTTTAGTAAGGGTAAACGAGTTTAATCTATAATTTAGTATAATGGGGAGGCACGCTCTTAGGGGGGGAGGGGAGAATATTCAGTTAAATAGTGTAGTGGAGGGTTTTATAAAGAAGTCCCCCCAAGGAGACGAACATCAGTCTTCTTGGGGGAACGAGGGGTTGACGTTGATATTAATTTTGACGAAGTTGAGCCAACTGCCGAAGCCAATAATTGAGCCTTTTGACGGGTGAGAGGGAGGGGTTACAGGCTTGGGCGTTTTCTTCTAAAATAGCATGGCAACGATGCTGATCTCTGTAGCTACTTAATAGAATCGGTTGGCTTAAGGGGTTGTGATGGAAACTGGGTGGGTTGAGTGGGCTAATGCCTAGTTCGGCAAACATCATCATGGGTACAATTCTCCTAGTGAATCGTTTCAAGCGGAACAGTGGGGTGGTATCAGGCGATAATTTGGCACTATCTCAAAAATATAGTCTCTGAAAAAATTTCTTTTGCATATTTATACGTTGTCGCTACGCCCCGTTTGTTCAGTCATGGTGTTCTGTCTACA
>JBJTUB010000375.1:0-4876 GCA_046080465.1 Vampirovibrionales bacterium
AAAATGGGGATTGAAGAACAATTGAAGCATCACATTCCCAGTATTAAAGAAGTGATTTCTGTTTAACACGGTTCTTCTATAATCTGTTTTATACCAATTAAAAACTTAAATGGCGTAAGAAACAGTTTCTTTTTTGGGGGCAACGGGGGCGTTAGCCCCCGTTAATAAACCTAGGGGGGAGAGTTTGAGAGGGAGGAACGGCCTCTCAATATTGCCCGTAGGGCAATGCGAAACGATGAGCGTAGAGACCTCGAAAAACCCTTTTGCAGAGGTTTCTATAGATATCGCTTATCAAACATCAACACCTTACAGAAAAAGGCTTGCATTCAAAAAATATCGTTGTTAAAGTAAGATTCATACATGTGTTTTAAGTCAACGTGTCTAAATCTCATTAAACTATATGTGTCTCTAAGTTCATATAATTGTGTCATAAATCTGACAACACTAGTTTGAAAATAGGCAATGCCCGTTAGTGGATTCTTTCACTCAATTTTATTAGGTTAATCGTTTATGGGTTCAGCAGCAACAAAGCCTGCGTTACTGTTGTTTCCATTTTTTATATTTTTTTTTATCAATCTGTTGGAGCCTTAGTTACTCAAATGATGTATTCTCATGATGCCCTTTATGTGTCACCTACCCACGAATATGTGATGCTCAATAAAGATTTTGCCTTAGTGGGCTTAAGCGAAGCCATTGTGCATCACTTAGGCGATATTATTGATATTGAGTTACCAACCATGGGTGAACTGTTCTCTGCGGGCGATACGTTTGCGACACTTCATACACGCCAACGGGGAGCGATTGAGCTTCGGTTGCCTGTTTCTGGAGAAATTACCAGCGTCAATGAACTCGTTCAAGAAGACCCCAGCCTAGTGCAAACGCAACCCTACCAGCACGGGTGGTTGATTGAACTCATTTTAGCCGACCGTGCCGAATTGAATGATTTGGAGCTTGCCGAGCCTAACCGTGAACTGGCCTATGCTTAATAGTGTTGTTTACAATTAACATGAAACGTTAACCTTAACCATGAACACCTCTTTCTTAAATACAGGGAACGATTCCATAGAGGAGTCACCGCCCCCACAGACATCGGCGACCGCTACGCCACCAGCAGTAGAGTCTCTGCCACAACGGCCTGTTACTGAAACAGCCATCCCTTCTTCGGTGGCGGCGTTTATTGCCCCCCCTCCTTCGTTTACACACAGCACAGGCTATAGCCCTTCGCCTGCGTTACAACAAGGCATGAACCCAACTCGGCCGTCGTTTATCGATACCCAGCAAGCCTTTAGTTTTAACTCCAAACAAGAGACGCACCACTACGAAAAACCACTCATCACGGTGGACGTTGTGATTTTTTCTCTGATACATGACAAGCTTTCGGTGCTGTTGTTAGAACGCCACAGCGAGCCGTTTAAAGGGCGATTTTCCATTCCTGGTGGCTTTATGAATGTGGGCGAAACCATGGATGAAGCTGCCCAACGGTGGCTACTACAAAAAACAGGCGGACACGATATTTATCTTGAACAACTGGCGGCCTTTGGGGGGGTCAATCGCGACCCTCGGGCTAGGGTTATTACCATCAGTTACTATGCCCTGCTCAATGTAGAATCCTTGGGTAAGGTGGGCTTAAGCAACCCTGCCACATGGCATGCCATTGATAATTTACCCGAACTGGCGTTTGATCATAAGCGTATTATTACCACGGCCATTAATCGGGTAAAGGATCGGATTGAAACCTCTAACATTGCGTTTGAGCTGCTACCAGAGAAGTTTACCCTCACACAACTACAAAAGGTTTACGAAATTATTTTAAACACCACGCTGGATAAACGTAACTTCCGTAAAAAGATTGTTGCCTCGGGCATGGTGGAAAAATGTAAAGGCGAAACCAAGATGGATGGCTATCATCGCCCTGCCCAACTGTTTAAGGCCACGGGTAAGGTGTTTGCGTCGCCTATCGTGTAACTCTCTTGCCCCCTAGATGGTACTCCTCCCCCCTATGATGCAACATTCACTCGTTACTCTGCTGGCTGTTATCGTTCTGTTATTCACACCCGCAAAAGCCAGTGCCGAAGAGTTAACGCCCCTTACGTTGTGGGCTCCTGTACTTAGCTGGAATATTAAACTAGGCAAGCAAGCCACACCGATACTGGTATTAGATAGCGAGATATCTGATCCTCAAGCGAAGCAATCCCACACACAAGAGACCCCAGTGCTAACGTTTAGCCGATGGAGAACCAACGGCGAAGTACAAGTACGGCTGAACCTAGATAACAACGGTCAGCCGTTTTACGACCGTAGTTTTATTCGTACCGCCTTGGGGTATCAGGTAACGCCTAAATGGTCTGTGTTTGAAGGGGTGGTGTATCAGCCCGATGGGTATTCTGCCTACCGCCGTGAGATTCGTCCGTATGTGGCAAGTATTCGTGAAGATCGTTTTAAGCGTTTGCAAATACAAAACCAAACTCGGCTAGAACAACGCTTTTTTGAAGATAGTAATCAGGTATCGCATCGTTTACGACATCGTATCAGGCTCACGCATCCTATCAATGCCAAGGGCGATTGGAAGGTGACGGCTTACAACGAGCAGTTTGTAACGCTGAACACCACACGTTCTGGGCCACGCCGTGGGTGGGATCAGGCTCGGTATTTTGTGGGTTTACGGAAGGATGTGAACAAATACGTGATGCTAGAGGCAGGGTATCTTTTTTTACCAGTCAACCGTGCAGGCAACCAAGAAAACATTAGGAATCATATTATTTTCCTGGGGGTGCAGCTCAATAACTAATAGCATGTCGTAGATTGAATAGCGAGAGGGTGTTATAGAAGACTCTGCAAAAGCCCATTCGGGTGTGCAATGAAGTGTTGAACGCTGGTTGCGTAAACCCTTTAGTATTTATATGTGCTTCGCCCCTATAAATACTAAAGGGTGGAGAGTTTGAGAGGGAGGAACGGCCTCTCAAGATTGCCCGTAGGGCAATGCGAAACGAAGAACTTAGCACACTCGACAAACCCTTTCGCAGAAGGTTTTATAGCTAAACCTGTGCTTCTAAAAAGTCTAAAATCTTAATATTCGCTTTGGGAAAAGGCAACAAACGCAGTTCGCTAAGGGGCAACCACCGAGCCGCTTGAGCTGCCCGCAACACAGGTTCGGGGGCATCATCTCCTAGTAGGCACTGATACACATGCAACGTCACCTTAAAGTGACTGTAGGCGTGGCTTACATTCAGTAAGTGCTGCTCTACGGCCACATCCCACCCTAGCTCTTCTTTAATTTCTCGTCGCACCGTTAGCTCCAAAGGCTCGTTAGCCTCTTGCTTCCCACCAGGAAACTCCCATAGGCCAGCCAGCAAACCTTCGGCGGGGCGTTGTTGCACAAAGTAATGCCCTTCTGCATTTTGAATGACGGCCACCCCAATATGCTTATGCGGTACAGGAGCCTTCGCCACCACGACAGGCCGTTGATCCACGGTATTGTTTGCCAAAGCTAAACAGGTATGATTCACGGGGCAAACGCCACAACTAGGGTTGGCAGGTGTGCAAACCGTCGCCCCTAGCTCCATAATCGCCTGATTAAACGTCCAAATATCCGTGCAGGTTTCAGAAAGTTCAGTCGCCCATGCCCAGAATTGCTTGTCGGCTTCAGTGCTTTTGATATCTCTATCCTCATCGCACAGGCGGGCTAGCACCCGCTTCACGTTGCCATCCACCAAGGGTTGACGTTGTTTAAAGGCAAAGCTTAGTATTGCCCCCGCCGTATAATCGCCCACCCCAGGGAGTTGAAGCCAGCCTTGTTTGGTGGTTGGCCACTGCCCCTGATGCTCGTTGACCACGACCTTGGCCGCTTTCTGTAGGTTTCTAGCCCGACTGTAATAGCCCAGTCCTTCCCAAAGTTTAAGCACCACGGCTTCTTCCGCCTGAGCCAAGGCTGCCACCGTGGGCAAGGCTTCCATAAACCGCAGGTAATACGGTAGTACCGTGCTTACCTGCGTTTGCTGTAGCATCACCTCTGATACCCAAATGGCGTAAGGGTCGTGGGTGTTTCGCCACGGCAACGAACGAGCAACGCTTGGAAACCACGATTCTAAAGCGGCGGGCAACTGTGCCAACACCTCTGCACGGTTCGGTAAGACGGCCAACGCCGTTTGGGTATGAAGAGCAAAGGCAGAAAATAAGGAAGGTTGTTCACTCATGGGCGGGCACACTGTTTCTTTTCACAAACTTTAGATATTTTAATTAAGAGGGCTAGTATTTTCATAAGTTCATGGTATCATAAACACATTAAGTTATAAATAGAGTATAATCGTTATTTTTAAATAGCTTAATGTATTGTGCAATTGAAGAATGAGAGACTGTTGTTTGGCAGTCTCTACTTGTGTTAGAAAACGCTGTAAAGATGATAATAAGCGTCATTCACAACCGCCTTCAACCTTTCTTTTGCACGCTTAAAGGAAAGTGATCCACCAAACCATGTCTTCCTCAGCCACCCCCGCCGATTTAGGTACGATGCCCCCTCGTCCAGCATCGGTATCTTCTGCCTCTGAGCCCTTTCAGCTCCTTCCCTTTTTAAAAGCCACCGTGCAAGAACTCCCTAAGCTGAATCGTCCAACAGGGTTGCAGGTATTGGCAAACACCATTATTGTTGTGATGGTAGCCACACTCACCACCCTCTTTCTTTGGGGGATTGACAAGTTGTTTTACGTTATCATTCATTGGATAACGCCCGCCCGTGGGTAGTACGGATCTGCAGAAGGGTTTTACCCCCCTCTCCCTTAGGGAGAGGGCTGGGGTGAGGGATGCCACCAACCTACATATCACCTATGTTCCCCTCATCTTAACCTTATCCCTAAAGGAAAAAAGAACAGAAGGCCGAATG
>JBJTUB010000376.1:0-10911 GCA_046080465.1 Vampirovibrionales bacterium
GCATCAATCAAACCCTAACCGCTCAAGGGGGGCAACCTGTTACGGCTCAGCAAGTAATCGCTGTTTTAGATACCTTGGTCAAGACGCCTACCCCTAGTAGCCCTAGTACCCCAGCTACCACTATGGCTACTAACACTAACACCACCACCTCTACCACCACACAGTTGCAAACAGCACAGTCGGTAGCGGTGTCCTCGTTACCACCTCCTACATTACCGCCGACACAAGCAACCACTCCTACTAAACCGCCTGTTGCAGCAGGTACGGATTTTGCCGTTTAACTATGAAAGCACACACCCATGGGATGGCTAGGCTTCAACGCCGAATACTTTTATAATCTTTCAGCTAAAATAGATGCTAGTAACGAGCTACAAAACAACACCCGTGCCTTAGAACGCTTAGGCCAGTTAGGCGATAAACTCAGTGAGCAAGCCCACAACCTAGAAGGCGAAATCGCTAAAGAGACGGCGAAAGAATCAAGTACAGAAGAAGATAAAAACAAAGATAAAGACACGACGAAAGAGAAGCCCCCCGAGGCATCCGCTCCCAAGGGTCGAGCAAACGAAACAACATCGAAGCCTGCAACGACTGCTAAAGAAGCGAACAAGGCCACCTCCGCCCCTCAACCCCGTAGCGAGACTCAGCCCCCCCCCACTCCCCCACCACCACTGATACCACCCAAAACCCCGAATCAGTTAAAGCTAGAGAAATTAAAGATAAAACAACAACAGCTACAAGGCTATCGTAAAGCGTTGGAGTTACGAAACGAAAGCTTGAAAAAACGAATCAAACATTATACGGCCACGGCCGATGAGGCTAAAAAACAAATTGATAGTCGTAACGGCGAGTTTGCTTATTTTTGGAGCTAGACTTTTATAGAAACCTCTGCAAAAGCCTAAATTGCTCTGTACCTTCTCTCTTAGGAAGAAGGTTAGAATGAGGGAAATACCAGCGTAGGGGCGATTCATGAATCGCCCTTACATCCCTCGCCCCAGCCTTCTCCCTAAGGGAGAGGGGGGTAAAGTCTCTTCAAAAGAGGTTTCTATACTCTTTCTAGACCCATAGGGGCAGGGGTTGCTTTAACAAATGGGCGTTTTGCCACGCAGGAGGAGCCACCCTGTTTAAATCGCACCCGTGGCACGCCTTAGGCAACAAGGGTAGCACCTCGGTTAACGGTTGTTGGCTACGCACCTGTTGATAGTGGCCATGCACGGCTCGTAAATACTGAAACTGCTGACTGTTCCACACATCCCCTTCCCACAGTTTTTTAGTTTCTATCGCCGTTACTTTTAAACGGGGGCAAGTATGGGTACTCATATCTTGCGTCAACGTCATGGCATGATAGGGAAAGCCACACTGCTGCCGTCCGCAACCATGAACGTTATCAAACACACTGGGTAAGCGAAACGGAATGCGATACTGATCGGGCTTTAGCCGACTCACCATCGTATGAAAAGCCTCTAAATGTTCGTGAATAAAATCATCGTTCAACACAGGCGAGGCCTCACTCACGTTGGCCCAAGGTAACTGCCCATTATGAAACACAACCGCATCTAAACCAAGCTGTTCGCTCCAACGTAACATATCGGGTAGTTGCTGAAAATTATGCTGATTCACGGCCAAGCTACCCACCACAGTCATGTGATTTAGGGTCGATTGAATACGTTTGGTAAGTAAATCGTAAACAGCACTATAGCGTTGTAAAAAGGTTTGGGCTGGCTGGTGTGTTGTTTGATGAAACGCCGAAGGCGTATGCCCGCCCAATTGTAAAACCAAGGTGTTAATTGGGGCTTGCAACAAAGCCGAACCCCACTGTTGTAAACTTTCGCCGCTGGTGTATAGATGAATGGCTATATCTGGGCGTTGCTGATGCAAGTAACGGCACAGATCCAAGAGCCGTGGTAAACTCACGAGGGGGTCTTGCTGGCCGTAAAAACTGACCTGACGAAGCAAGGGGCATTGCCGTAAAATATAATCGATGCTTTGTTCATCCCACTGTACGGCATCGTTACCCGTGGGGGGCGGGGTATCACAACAAATACACAACAGCTCTGGCTCGTAGGCGGCTAGGGTGCCTGTTTTCTGACTAGGAGCCTGTTGCACCAACTGATTCATCCATTGCTCTAGCTTAAGGGAGGTGGTATCTAGGTTGGATTTAGTGGGATGTTTGGGTTGAGTCGTGGGGGCTGGTTTGAAGAGTTGCTTAAACATCATGAACGTTTGAATACCTTTATTATAAAAATCAATCCTATCTTATTATAAGCGACCCTTGTTTGTTCTGCCTAGTGAACTAAACTATGTGTAGGAGGGGGAAGAGGGGGGTGGGAAAGGTGAAAGGTGAAAGGGTAGCACTGTTTAGTTTTAGCAAGGTTTTATGCTACTGATGAGTTAGTGTCTTTAGGGTGAATCTCATCTAAACGAGAGCTAGAGAGAGAAAAAAGAAAGATCGAAATTGAGCGGTATGCTTAGCCCTGTTGCAAGCCTACAACCGAGTTTTCAAAGCAACACTCCTATTGTGATGCCTCAATCGCATCTCAATGCCTTGATGGGTGGCGGGCTTAGTGATGTGGATATGGCTTTGCAAGGTACCAACAACTTGGTAGCGTTAAGCCAACAGGTGGTTCCTCAAATCCAGCAAGCGAGTCAGCTATACCAAGCCCAACAGCAACAAAATCAAGCCTTACAACAACAGCTTTTACAACAACAACAGTACAGTCAGCAATTGCAACAACAATTATTACAGTTGCAACAACAACGCCAACAACCTGCAGTACAGCCACAACCAACGACATCTACAGTAACGGATTCTAGCAAAACAGCCCCCACCACACTTTCTACCAAAGAAACTACCGCCACCAGCAGTGTGAATGGAAAAAGCAACGAAAAAGTAAGCTTTAAACACCCTCTCGCTGGTAAGGGAGAAGTGACTTCTGGGTTTGGCCCAAGAGAACACCCCACCAAAGGCGGTACTCGGATGCACAACGGTATTGATCTCGGAGCCCCTTCTGGGACGCCGATTGTTGCGGCGGCAGCGGGTAAGGTAACGGTAGTAGGGTGGGATGAGGGTGGTTACGGCCACTGGGTAGAAATTAAACACACCAACGGTACCACGACACGCTATGGCCACTTAAAAGATAAAAGCCCCTTAAGCGAGGGAGCGACTGTCACGCAAGGCCAAAAAATAGGCGAAGTCGGGAGTACAGGAGCCTCCACAGGCCCCCACCTTCACTTTGAAATACGCGAAGAGGATGGCAAAAAACCCGTGGATCCTAAAAACCATATTCAACTTGCCTAAGGTAGCACCGAACATCACACCATGATTACAAGCATCGGCAGTACCCAACAGAATCTACCTATCCTTATGCCAGCAGGGCATCTTAATGCCTTTATGGGTGGCGGGCTTGGTGATGTGGATATGGCCTTGCAAGGTACCAACAACTTGGTAGCCTTAAGCCAACAGGTGGTGCCACAAATACAACAAGCCAGCCAACTCTATCAAGCCCAACAACAGCAAGGACAGTTTTTACAACAACAGTTAGCACAACAGCAAGCGCTTACCCAACAGTACCAGCAGCAATTACTACAGTTACAGCAAGGGCATCGTTCACAAGCCTCCTCTATCTCGTCTGAATCTACGGCAACGTCTCAAACCGTGGCACCTACGAATACAACCTCCTCAGGAGAGTTGCGTGCTAACATCGGCCAGCCTAAAGCCAAAGGCAAGCCCTACCTGCGTTTGGTAGCCACCAACCAAAAAGATGAACATGGCAACATCCGCATGAAGCTTCAAAATATTGATGCTCAAGGGAAGGTCATCGGTGAATTAGCTGCGGTGTCGGGGGCTCCTGGCAAGCAAGATTTAGGTGCTTTAACAAAAGTGGCACAAAGTAATGCCCCCGTCCCTGAAGGCGTGTTTAGTGTGGGTGCAGGCGTTGCTTCAGGCGAGCCTGGCATAGGACGTCTCTTTTTTCCTGTGGAAGGTACACCTGGCCGAAGTGCCATTGGTGTGCATTTAGATGCGAACCGCAGTACCTCTCCAGGAACGGCGGGGTGTATCGGTTTGTTAAGCGAGGCGGATTTAGCCACCTTCGAGCAATGGATGAAGGCCGACAATCACCCCAAAGAAATCGAAGTGAACTATGGTTCAGGGACGGTAAGTTAAGGGCTGTTTGCAAATAGTTTTAAATCGCTTCTTTCTTACTTCTTGGTGGTAATACCAATTAAAAACTTAAATAGCGACTCCCTACGCTTGTCGCCTTGTGTCACCTTCGGTGACGTAGAGAGGCCGGGGCGTTCGCCCCCACAGTGAGGAGGAACCATCTTTATTTCTTACGCAAGATCCTCTTTGTGAAAAACCTCTCAAGCTCTCCCCCCTTGAGTATTTATAGGGGCTTCGCCCCTATGACCCTATTTAGGAAGGACTTGGTGAGCTCTTGCTATCTAAATAGGCACGAAAAAATAAGGATTTAACTATACGTGAGGGGTGGAGGGCTTGCTTTTTCGGGTTCGTTTAAGTAGCACATACAGTACAGGAACCGCCAGCAAGCCTAACAAAGTAGCCACCAACATGCCCCCAGCCACTGTTACCCCCAACGAATGCCGAGCGGCAGACCCCGCCCCTGTGGCAAACACCATCGGTAGCACGCCCAAGATAAAGGCAAAACTCGTCATCAAAATTGGCCGAAACCGAACACGAGTCGCTTCAATAGCCACCTTCTCTAACGACCACTCGGGGTGCTGTTCTCGTAACTGGTTGGCAAACTCGACGATTAAAATGGCGTTTTTAGAAGCCAAACCAATCAGCATCACCAACCCAATCTGGGCAAACACATCGTTCTCCATCCCTAACAGCTTGAGCGTGGCTAAGCCCCCCATCACCGCTAAGGGAACACTAAGAACAATAATGGCAGGGTCTAGCAAACTTTCGTACTGAGCCGCCAGTACCAAGTAAACAAACACCATCCCTAGCAAAAACAGCAGGGTCGAGGTTTGGCTCCCTTCTTTTTGCTCTAGGGCGATACCCGTCCATTCATAGCCATAGCTGGTATTGCCCACGGTGGCGGTGGCCTCTTCCACGGCTTTGAAACTATCAGCACTGGGCACATCGGGCGGTACCGAACCACGAATAGTGCTACTACGCAATAGGTTGTAATGGTTAATTTGTTGTGGCCCACTCACGAGCTTGGAATGAATCAGAGCATTCATCGGCACAAGTGTGCCTGCGTCGCTTTTCACATACATGGAGTCAAGGGCTTCAGGCGAGCTTCTAAATGGGTCATCACCCTGCAACACCACCCGATACACCTTGCCTTGGAAGGTGAAATCGTTCACATACAATCCGCCTAGGTAAATCTGTAAGGTACGAATAATTTCAGGGAGGGGAACCCCCAGTTGCATGGCTTTTTCACGGTCAATATCTACCTTGAGTTGAGGCGTACTGGTGTTAAAGGCGGCAAAGCCCCCCGTCATTTTACCCTGTTGGCTAGCCATGCCAATAATGCCCCACTGGGTTTTTACTAAATCATCTAACGCGAGGGTTCCCACTTTATCTTGCAGTTGAAACTCAAAGCCCCCCGCACTAAACCCACGAATGGGCGGCGGTTCAAAGGGAATCACCACGGCTTCGCCTAGCCCCAATAGCTTGGGACGCAAACGGTTAATCACCGAATTCATGCTGTGGCTAGCATCGTGCTTGCGTTCATGTATCGGCTTTAACGGCACAAACATAATCGCTTTGTTGGCCCCGCTACCAAAAAAGCTAAAGCCGTTGAGAGCAAAGGTTCCATGCACATCGGGGTCGGCCATGACAATGTTCTCGACCTTTTGAATCACCTCTTTTGTGACTTTAAAATTGCTTCCTTCAGGAGCCTGCATCACGATAATAAAGTAACCCTGATCTTCTGTAGGAACATACCCTTTGGGAACCCACGTAAACAGTAACAACGTTAAGGCCAACAACCCCGTAAAAACCATTACCACCAAGGGTTTGAGTCGCATCAACTGCTTTAAAATGACCAGCAGCAGTTGGTTGCACCATTTTAAAAACGCATCAAAGAGACGAAACAGCACAAAGCCATGAGGTGGATGCTCGTGCTGGCTTTCAATGGCCTCGTGAGCAACGGAAGCATCCATGATAGCTTGGCGTGAACGCTGTGTGACCTTCGGTTTTAAAAACACGGCACACAAGGCAGGCGATAACGTAAGGGCGTTAATAAGCGAAATACCAATGGTAAAGGCAATCGTTAGGGCGAACTGCTCGTAAAGCTTGCCTGTGGCTCCAGGGAAAAAAGCGACTGGCACAAACACCGCCACCAAAACAATCGAGGTTGCCACGACGGCCGAGAACACTTCTTCCATGCCTTTTAGGGCTGCTTCTAGCGGGGACAAGCCTTTTTCTTCCATATAGCGAACAATATTTTCTACCACCACAATGGCATCATCTACCACCAAGCCTGTGGCTAGGGTAATGCCAAACAAGGTAAGCGTATTGATGCTAAAGCCAAACAGTTGAATGAGAATAAAGCTACCAATCAACGATACGGGGATGGTAATAGCGGGAATAATGGTGGTTCGCCAATTCTGTAAAAAAGTCCAGATGGTGAGTACCACAATCACAATGGCTTCCACCAAGGTGTGCAACACCTCGTTAATGGATTCTTCAATAAAGGGGGTGGCATCAAAGCCAATTTCGTAATCCAATCCCTTGGGAAAACTGGTTTTAAGTTCGGCGAGTTTGGCTTTCACCTCTTTGGCGACGCTCAGGGCGTTGGCTTCGGGCAGTACGGTAATGGGCAAACCCACCGCCTTATACCGACTCCGCCGAGCGGAAATGCTGTAATCTTCGGCACCAAGTTCGGCACGGCCAATATCACTTAAACGAATGATGGCCTCGCCCCGTTTGGCCACAATCATGTTTTCAAAGGCTTCGGCACTTTGCAATCGCCCTTGCACCACCACTGAAAACATAAAGCGTTGATCGCTCGGGGCGGGTTGCCCACCCAAGGCTCCTGCAGGCACATCCACGTTTTGCTGTTGCAAGGCGGTGACAACTTCTTGCACACTGATTTTTCGGCTAGCCAACTTGATGGGATCCAGCCACAGACGCATGGCATAGGTTTGCCCGCCCCGAATGTTAATACTCCCCACGCCCTTCACTCGCTTAATTTTATCCAACACGTAGCGATCCACATAGTTGGAAATAAACGTTTCAGAAAGGCTGCCATCTTTGCTCATAAAGCCGATGCCGAGCAGAATATTGTTTTCGGCTTTTTTGACCTTCACCCCCAAGGTGCGAACCTCTTGCGGTAGACGGTTTTGCACTTGGTTGATGCGATTTTGTACGTTGACGATGGCATCATTAAGATCGGTACCTAAGGCAAAGGTAACATCCACTTTACTTCCACCATCGGCGGTGCTAGTGGAAGAGATATATCGCATCCGCTCGACACCGTTGATGGATTGTTCAATGGGGGTCGTGACGGATTGTTCCACCGTCAAGGCATCGGCACCAGGGTAACTGGTCACCACTTCTAGCGTGGGCGGAGAAATATCGGGGTATTGTTGCACGGGCAACATGGGTAAGGCAATCAAGCCTAAGAGGGTAATGGCGGTGGCAATCACCCCCGCAAAAATAGGACGCTTAATAAAAAAGGCGGAAAACATAGGTTAGTGCTTGGCCTCCTGTTGTGGAGGCGTTGGAGGTAGGGGGGGCATCCCTTGCTTAATGACTT
Organism: Vampirovibrionales bacterium; assembly: GCA_046080465.1. Taxonomy (GTDB): domain Bacteria; phylum Cyanobacteriota; class Vampirovibrionia; order Vampirovibrionales; family JAJTHC01; genus JBJTUB01. The sequence goes on from JBJTUB010000376.1 coordinate 7,731, forward strand.
GAATGGGGGCGTTGGGCTGAAGTTTTTGCAAGTTGCTGGCAATCACTCGTTCGCCTGCTTGCAAGCCCTGTAACACGATATAGCGATTATTGGCCAAGGCACCCAGCACCAAGGGTCTCAAGCCCACGACGGTGTGCATCGCCGTAGAGGCCGTTGGCGGTGGAGTCGTCTCTTTGGCGTTGTGGCTAGAGGAGGCAGGAGAAGCAGACGGGGGCTGGAGTGGTGCTTGTTGAGGCACATAGGCAAACGGTTGCCCCGCCATAAACGTGACTAAATGAAACGGCAACACCACACAAGGTTGAGCAAGGGGCAAAAGGTGAGCTTGCACGTATTGCCCTTGAAAAAACTGCTGGGTGTTGGTTAAGACCTTTAGACGCACCAAGCGGGTTTGACTTTCCAACGTGACACGGTCAGAGAGACTCACCACCACGGCTTCGGCTAAGGGGGATTGTTGGCTATCCACCAAGCGAGCCTTCATGCCGATGGTGACCTGTCGGCTGGCTTCGATAGGAATCTGTGCCTTCACAAAGGGGTTCGCCTGTTTGGTGAGTTCCAAGGCATCCTTGGTTGGCTCTACTAGTTCGCCCACTTTGGGCAGAATATCGCCCACCTTTCCTGAAAAAGGGGCGGTAAGGCTGTAAAGATGGGCTTCTTGTTGTTCGGCTTGCAGTTGTTTAATGGCTACGTTGCGTTGAGCTTGGCTTTGTTTGAGTCGGGCTAAGGCACCGTTGAGTTCGGCCAAGGCGGTTTGGGTGGTGGCTTGGGCTTGTTCAGCGTTACGTTTGCTGGTATCGTAATCCGCCGTGGCAAGAGCCTGCTGTTCGTAAAGGGCGGTGTTACGCTGTAGCTCGTTTTTGGCACGTTTGAGTTCGGCTTGAGTGGCCTGCACTTGGGCTTCTTGAGCCGTGACGGCAGTTTCTGAAATACGAATCGCATCCTCTAAGCTGGCGATTTGGGCGGCTTGAGCCTCGACTATCCCGCCTTGACGAGCAGCATCCATCACCATCAACGTTTGCCCTGCTTCTACCCATTGCCCACTTTGCACAGGAATACTAACGACATGCGCCACCACTCGTGGGCGAATCCACACGCTGGTATCACTATCCACCCGCCCCAACACCCGAATAGGTTGCTCTACGGGGGCGGTTTCTACGGTGTGCAACTCAACAGGCAGTCCGCTAGGCATGCTACCCCCTTGCGATTGTTTGGAAGCATCCGAGCCACACCCAGACAGGTAGCCCGCTGAAAGGAAGACCCCCAACAAGAAGGCGAGTGTGCGAGGAGTAAAATAGGCCTGTATAAAACGAGGCATTCTAGTAGAGAGAGAGATCACAGTAGGGTACTTTCTATCAAATTAAAGAGTAAAAAAGAGTTAAGAGGTACTAACACCACCCAGCAACCGCTGCCACTGAATCACATCCATCACCACGGCCAAGCGGGCTTCGCAACGAGCCTGTTGCAATTGCAACAATTCATCTTGTGCCAGCCACAACGGCAACAGAGGCAAGCTCCCCACCTGAACCCGACGCTCTATATCCGCCACGTCGCTTTCCTTGGCTTCAATCGCTTCATGAAGCAGAGCCTCCTGTTGGCTATTACGCTGGTAGGCCAGTTGTGCTTGTTCTACTTCCTGCAAGGCCTGTAGTAAATTGGCTTGATAGGTGGCCACTTGTTCCGCCAGTTGAGCTTGCAAAAGGCGTTGCTGTGCCTTAATTTGTCCGCCTGCAAACACAGGTTGCATCAATTGTGGAATGAGTTGATACGCATGGCCCTTCCAATCAAATAAATTATGCGTCGCTGTACTTAAAAAGCCCCATTGCCCATTGATGGCTAAACGAGGCAGAATCAGTTTATGCACGGCTTGCACATTCAGCTTGCTGGCTTCAAGCAGAGCGATTTGAGCTTGTAAATCGGGGCGTTGGGCTATCCAAGCGTCGGGTTTTGGGAGACGAGGTGCGGCAGGCAAGGGATCGGTTTCCCAAAACGAGACCGATTGCGGTTGTGGCTCCACCTCACTTTCCTTGCCCAGCAAGGTGCCCAAGCGACGAGCGATGAGACGTTCACCTTGTTCAAACCCAAGGAGTTGTCGCTCTTGATCTTTAAGCCATGGCACTTGGTTTGCTTCTGTACTGTGTGGAGCCGCCCCCTCGTTCACTAAGGCGTGTAGGTAGCGTTGCCACTGCTGTGCCAAGGTAAGCCGTTGCTGTTGATACGCCTTTTGCTGATGCAAGGCTTGCCACTGCCAGTAGCTGGTTAAGGTATCACTGGCCAAGCCTAAGCGTACCCCTTGCCACTGCAACTGTTGAGCTTTGGCCTGAAGCTTGCTGGCCTTGAGCTGTTGGGTTAAACGTCCCCACACATCCAGTTCCCAGTTAAATTGTAACGGTACCGAATAAAAATCGAAGGTGCGGTTGGCCGAATTGTTATTGAAGGCCACAAACTGATTGGCCGAAAAAAGCTGACGGTTCCAGTTGGGGTTGAGCATCAATTGGGGCAGCAGCGTGGAACGTTGAACATTTGCTTGCTGATGCGCTTGTTGCCAACGCTGATACGCAGCTTCCACCAAGGGTTGATGAGTTAAGGCCACCGATACCATGGCCACGGCTTCATCGCCTAGCCATGCGTGTTGATCAGGTTGCTTCCACCAAGGCAACGAGAGTGCCTCGGGTGTGGCTGTGGCGGAAGCAATCGCTGGATCTCTAGTCAGGCTTTTGGTATGGAGTTGAGGCACCTCTGGAAGGTAGGAAGGTTGCCATGGCCATCCTCGTGCCTGTGCGATAGCCATGTGTGTAAAGCCCAGCACAAGCAGACTAATCGCAGTAAAATACTGATGAGGGAAAGACATAGGTAGCACGTTCTAATGGGAGAATGAAGTCAGCATCAACGAAGCATCTCTATTTTAAACGAACCATTAAATCAAAGCAAGGTGTTAGAGGTGAGTCTGAGACATGCTAGGAGGTATAGAAGCCTCTGCAAAAGCCCCTTTACCCCCTCTTCCTTAGGTGTATTGTTTCGTATGATTACAAATATGTTCATGGTATAGTATTAGGACTTCACTATCTTTCAGAACGAGGGCACCATGCACATTAAACTACACGCCAAGGCACGGACCACCCCTGCCATTCGAGCCGAGATTCAACAAAGTAACAACACCGTCGCAGAACTCGCTCAACGCTTCGCC
>JBJTUB010000377.1:0-11683 GCA_046080465.1 Vampirovibrionales bacterium
ATCAGCTTTTAGTTGTGGGGGCATTGGGGGCGTTAGCCCCCACTAATAAATATAGGGGGGAGAGCTTGAGAGGGAGGAACGGCCTCTCAAAGTCGTCTGAAGGACGACAAAAAACGAAGAACTTAGAACCTTCTAAAACTCTTTTACAAAGTCTTCCATAGCAAAAAAGAACCATCCATGCCCATGACGAGATTCGAACTCGTGGCCTCTCCCCTACCAAGGGAGTGCGCTACCTCTGCGCCACATGGGCATGGATGATTCTTTAAAAAATAAAAAATGGGCAGGATTGGATTCGAACCAACGTAGCCGAAGCAGCGGATTTACAGTCCGCCCCCTTTAACCACTCGGGCACCTACCCATAAACATGGGGTTAAACTGTTTAAAAAGTTGTGTAAAAAAGCTTGATGCGACCGCTAACTGCGTTGTTTCACTATCGAATCTCGTACTGTACCTCTATGTACACGCCTCAATTCAATAGCATCAACTCCTTGTTATCAATTCGCCTGAAGCCTTTTTTTGTAACCTCAAAAACAGGAGTTCAAATAGAAGAATTGCCGGCGATGGGATTCGAACCCGCAACCTACGGTTTACAAAACCGTTGCTCTACCGTTGAGCTACACCGGCTCAAGACAAGAGATATCATCTATGAAACAAAATAAAAAGTCAAGTCTCTGTTCTAAAAATATAGTTTTTTAAAAAGCTTCTTAGGCATAGGCTAGATGAGGAGCCTAGACACGTTTGTGAAGGAGTGTAGACAGAACACCATGACTGAACAAACGGGGCGTAGCGACAAAGTATAGACATGCAAAAGAAACTTTTTAAGAGACTATAAACAGCCACGCCTCTAGCCACTAGAGCCGATAATACAGTTTCGCCCCGATTGCTTGGCCTGATACAACCGCTTATCGGTTAATTGTAAAAGTTGCTCAAGGGTTTGGGCATAGTGAACCTGCCCTGATTGTACATCGTGAATCCGCATGACTTCATACGGCGAGGCGATGCCCCCACTCAAGCTTGGTTGTAGCTGTGGCAGTCCCGCCAAGCGTAGCTGACTGACACTTATCCGCAGACGATTCAGTAGCTCTATGCCTTCCTCTAGCTGGGTATCGGGCAGTAGCAGTAAAAACTCTTCGCCCCCGTATCGCCACACGGTATCGCTTCGGCGTACCGATTGCTGCAGGCACTTGGCCACTTGCACTAATAGCTGATCCCCCACGGCATGGCCGTAGGTATCGTTGGTCTGCTTAAAGAAGTCTAAATCCACCATGGCCAAGCATAAGTGACGGTTGTTTCTAAGCATCCGATCTAGCTCTTGTTCAAACAGGGGCAACAGGGTTCGGCGATTGAGCAGCCCCGTTAAGCCATCGTGCTGGGCTTGGGTGATAATCTGCTCTAGCTGTTGCTGGCGTTGCAACGCAAAGGCCAAGGTTTGGCTTCCCTGAGCCAAGGTTTGCTGAACCACAGGGTTGGAAAGCTGAGCTAATGCTTGAGGAAACACGCTAGGTTGCGTTTCTTGAGGTTGAAGCAACACGATGAAGCCGAGCAAGCCTTGGGCAGGGTCATCGTAGCGAAGAGGCAACACCAACAAGCCCATCGCCTCGTTTAAGGCGGAAGGGCAACTGGCAAAGGGCAATACCCGAGACGGGTGCGATAACCACAATAGCGGGCGACACGGGGCTTGTAATTGCCGTTGTTGTAACCAATGCAAGCAGGGCTGAGCATCAGGATCATGGAGCATCCACTCTGGCGGGGCTAGGGCTGGCAAGGGCGTTAGGCGGGGCTGGCCATCATGCAATAGGTACAAGGCTCCCTCTAGGGCGGGTTCGGCATTGGGGGTCACGCTATTGGGCGGTAGCAACGAGAGTAACCCTTCGCACCACTGCTCTAGCAAGGCAATGGGGGCATTGCCTGCAACAAGGCCACTTGCCCACGTGCTTAGCACCTGCTGGTGTTGGTATTGCCATTGAAGTTGCAAAGAGGCGACGATGCCTTGAAATAGCGATTCTATCAACGGGTGTTGTTGCTCTATGTGGCGATGATCGACCAACACAAAGGGAGAGGGTGGGCTGTCTTGTGTGGGGGTGTGAAGGCGATGCAGTAGCAATCGGCACACCTCGTGCTGATAATTCTGTTCATCGTGGGTGGGGTGTATTGACAGAGAGGTACGATGTACCCCGCCCCCCGCCGTGGCAGGTAAGCTGGGTGGATGCCATGTTCGCTCAAGGGTAGAACGGCTATCGCTAGCAGGGGTTGAATCTAAAATACTAAAGGTGCTGGCAAAGGCTTCCCAGCGATGACAATGCCATGTAACGGGAGCTTCTGCTGAAGGGGTCGCCTCCAGTGCCAAATGCCAGTAGCCACCCCCTAAGCCCGCAGGCAGGGGTATCCATGCTTCTAGCATGTTGGCAAAGGGCAGCTCTTGAAGCAGAGAGGCGAGGGTGAGCGATAGTTGTGCTTGCCAGGCTTCAGGTTGATGCAGGGCAGAAAAACTGGTTAGCCGTGTTGAGTGTTGCCACAGCGTGGAAACGGTTGGTAGAGCTGGCGGGGAATCGGCAGAAACGGAATCGGGAAAAGACTCAAACAAGGAGCTGGAGGGGTAGAGTGGAGCTTGGGGGGTGGCTGACCATAACGAAGGAACGCCCAGCGGAGCCACGGCCAAGGGCGATAGAAGCGATTGGGGTGTTAGCGATGGTGGTGTTAAAGATGAGGGTGTTAAATAAGCGTCGTTAAACGACGATGGGGGAGCCATACAGAAGAAAAACCTTATCTCATTAATATAGTATGGGAGCCGAAATATAGTATGGGAGCTGACAACCGAGGGGTTTGATCGCACGTAAAGCAAACGTTCGTTTTGTTGCAGGTTTGGAATGGGTTTGGAATAGCGTTGCAAAAGAAAGCAAGAAAGGCAACAAACACGAAACAATCGGAAGGCGGAAGGTAACCAGTGTTTAGAGTGCCATAGAAATAAACAAGAAACAAGTCTGAAAATTGCGTTTTAAATCATCGATTTAAGACTCTTCAAAAAGAGAAGTAAATACTAAAAAAATGTAAACCCGCTTGACAGAGAGGCGTTTTTTCATCAAACTAAATAAATGATTAAGTTAAATTGGGGCGTCGCCAAGCGGTAAGGCACCGGGTTTTGGTTCCGGCATTCATAGGTTCGAATCCTCTCGCCCCAGTGTTTTAAATAATTTATTTAAGTAAAGTTGTGGGTTTGTATCAATCTGCAACTTTATTTTTTGTATTCATTATCTATGTTAAAGTTAAACGCTTTAGTTGTTGCCCTTGATTTGAAATAATCCTAGGTAGGTACATTATGACCTCTGAAAACACTTCTCCCCTAACAACGCCTCGTATCGCAGGCACCGCCCCTGTCGCTATGACGCTTGAGCCTGGCAAAAACTATGCGTGGTGTAGTTGTGGCCTTAGTGCGGATGGTGTCCTGTGTGATGGAGCCCACAAGGGGACGCAGCTTCGTCCTAAGCTGGTGCATGTCACCGAGACTCCCGAAACGGTGTATTTTTGTACCTGTAAACAAACCAAAAACCCGCCATTTTGCGATGGTAGCCACGCGTCTGTCGCTCAGTAAGCCCTAGAGGCTTTCGCTAGGGTAAGTTTGCCCTACGTTACAAAACTCTGTTTTGCACCCTTGACCTTGGCGTGTGTCCTTGGTTTAATAAAGGTTCCACTACTACCTTAAGTTATACTGGGCTTTAGGTGAGTGGACGCTGCGTTACGTTACTTAAAGTCCAAGCAACCTGTTAATTCAGTGAGAAAAAGGCTTAAGACGTTTTCTCATCCGTTTTAGCAAGTGTACCGTATTTAGGAGATTATAGACCATGATGATGATGGCTCGTGAAAAATTTGAACGTACTAAGCCACACGTAAACGTGGGTACCATTGGTCACGTTGACCACGGTAAAACCACTTCTACGGCTGCTATTACTGCTGTTTTGGCTGCTGCTGGTCAAGCTGCTGCCCGTAAGTTTGATGAAATCGATGCTGCTCCTGAAGAGAAAGCACGTGGTATTACTATCTCGACCGCTCACGTTGAGTACGAAACCACCGAGCGTCACTACGCTCACGTGGATTGCCCTGGTCACGCTGACTATGTTAAGAACATGATCACGGGTGCTGCCCAAATGGATGGCGCTATCTTGGTTGTGGCTGCCACCGATGGTGTTATGCCTCAAACTCGTGAGCACGTTCTCTTAGCTCGCCAAGTAGGGGTTCCCCGTATTGTTGTTTGGTTGAACAAATGCGATATGGTTGAAGACGAAGAGTTGGTTGAATTGGTGGAAATGGAAATCCGCGAATTGTTGAGCGACTATGAATTCGATGGTGACAACACACCTATCGTCCAAGGTTCTGGCTTCCAATCGTTGGATAAAATGATCAACAACCCCAAAACCCAACGTGGCGAAGACAAATGGGTTGATACCGTTTGGGCGTTGATGGATGCTGTTGACAGCTGGATTCCTACCCCTGAGCGTCCAGTGGATCAACCGTTCTTGATGCCTATTGAAGACGTATTCACCATCACTGGTCGTGGTACCGTTGTAACAGGACGTATCGAGCGTGGTATGGTAAAAGTCGGCGAAGAAGTTGAGATCGTTGGTTTGGGTGATACCCGCAAAACCACCGTTACTGGTATTGAAATGTTCCGCAAATTGTTGGATCAAGGTATGGCTGGCGATAACGCTGGTTGCTTGTTGCGTGGTATTGATAAAACCACCGTTGAGCGTGGCATGGTTTTGGCCAAGCCTGGTACCGTGAAGCCTCACCACAAGTTCTCTGCCAACGTGTACGTGTTGAAAGAAAAAGAAGGTGGTCGTCACAAACCATTCTTCAGCAACTACCGTCCGCAGTTCTACATCCGTACAACCGATGTAACTGGCGTTTGCACCTTGCCTGAAGGCGTTGAAATGGTAATGCCTGGCGACAACGTTGTGATGAACATTGAGTTGATCACTCCTGTTGCTATCGAAGCGGGGATGCGTTTCGCTATCCGTGAAGGCGGCCGTACCATCGGTGCTGGTGTTGTTGATACCATCGCTGAGTAAGCTTATTCTGTTTGTCCGTCAAGAGGTTTGCTTCTTGGCGGACAGGCTTTTTTCGTCACGCAGGGAAGAGTACAGTAACCTTCTTCTCTGTATTTTTATAGAAGCCTCTACCGAGAAGCTTCTACAGGTTATAGAAAGTACCGTGTGTTATGGCTAAAGCTCAAAATCGTGTACGCATTCGTTTGCAATCGTACGATCACCGTCTCATTGATGCCTCTGCAGCTAAAATTGCAGATGTGGTGAAGGCATCCAACGCTAAGTTAGTAGGGCCTATTCCCTTGCCAACACGTCGTCGTTCGTTTTGTGTGTTGCGTTCGCCTCACGTTGACAAAAAATCGCGTGAACACTTTGAAATCCGTATTCACAAACGTTTGATTGATATTATTGAACCTGCTGCTGATTTAGTGGGTCAACTTTCTAAAGTTGATTTGCCTGCAGGTGTTGATATTGAAGTTCGTTTGTAATATTCTATAGAAGACTCTGCGAAAGGTTCAAGCGGATGAAGTTTCAAGGAAACGAAAACGGTTTAGAGGGCGTGTACACAGAAGTACATAACCGATAAATGGCTTGAGTTGAAACAGAAAGTTCGCCGATGGGGGCTTTTGCAGAATCTTCTATATAAATAACACATTTTTTATTATACCCCCCACCTTGATGTAAGTCCACCTTTATGGCATACCTATTAAAAACTTAAATTAAAAAAAGAGGGGGGAGGTTCTTGGCTTACCGAAGGCTTACGCTTTTTGACGAATGCGTTACCTTATACCAATTAAAGTATTAAATAGCGTCTGCCGCTTTCGGTGTCGCTACGATTCTCGATGAGCTTATGTACGTCTCTGTACACTGCACTCATCTGCGAGTCTAAGCTCCTAGAAATCAGCTATACGCTATTCAATCTTTTAAATGGTATTACGATGTTAAAACCCTAACACTTTGGAAATCCTTTTATTTTGTCAGGTGTTAAGCTTGCCCCACCCCTTTTTTCTGTAGCTAAAGGAGGATTCCTGCTCAAAAGGCTGTCGGTTTTAGTTGAGTTAAGGTATACTAAAAAATGAGTATTCTTGTCTCCTAACTACTTATTGAAGCCCCTAACAATGATGAAACTTTTACTTGCCAACGATGATGGTATTCATGCACAAGGCCTTCAGGCTTTAGCCAAGGCGTTGGCGACTGAACATGAACTTTACATACTGGCTCCGCACCAAGAACGCAGTGCCAACGGCCACGCCATTACCTTAGTTACCCCGCTACGTGCCGAGCCTGCACCCAGTTTTCCTGCAAAGCACGCCTTAGCGTGTGCCATCAACGGAACCCCCGCCGATTGTGTAAAGCTTGGGCTAACAGAGCTACTAAAAGAGGTCGCCATTGATTGGGTACTTTCAGGCATTAACCATGGTAGTAATTTGGGGGGCGATATTATTTATTCAGGTACGGTAGCCGCCGCCCTAGAAGGTGCCTTAAACGGTGTGCCTGCCATGGCTTTCTCGTTGGTGGATGGGCAACACGCCGATGCTAATTTTACGGCGGCTACCAGCTGGATTGCCGAACACTTACCCACACTCATCAGGTTACATCAACAGGCAGGGTTCGATGCTCGTACAGCGTTTAATATCAATTTCCCGCCCAGCCAAACCACCAAAGCGTATCAAGCCTTGGCTTATTGCACCTTAGCCGACCGCATGTATACCGATTTTTACGCCAAATGCCAAGATCCTCGTGGAGGCCATTACTACTGGCTGGCGGGCGATCCGTTAACCCACACCTTGGAGCAGGATAGTGATGTCACACGGGTGTTTCAAGGGCATGTAACGTTGAGTCCTATTCATGCCAGTTTGTTGAATGTAACGGCCTTGGAACGCCTAAACACACTTATTTAAGAGGTTTCATCATCTCCTATCCACAAGGAGCCTAACCATGATACATCCCCCAACAACGCCGACTCCCCGCCCTAGCATAGAGACTGTTCGTTTTTACCAACAGCCCCTATGGCTTGTCTGCCTCTTGATGTTCGGCATGGCTTGGTTTAGTTTGGCTCACGCTCGCCTCAACGATGATAGCATGCTCACCCTCATGCAACTCTACAAACAACACCACTACCAAGCCGTCCTTCGCTTTTGCGAAGACCATAGCCCCCAACACCTAGAGGATAGCCGCTTGCCCTACTATCAAGGCTTGGCCTATCTTCATCTAGGCCGTAAAGCCAACGCTCTTGAAGCCTTTCAACAGGTGCTATGGCTCGATCCACACGGCCCCGTTGCCACCTTGGCTCGGCGTGGGTTGTACCAAGCTGGCGGCTCTTCCTCCACGGCTAGCACCGTGGCCGTGGCCACACCTTCCATGCTAAGTCCTTCCACACTGGAACCACAAGCCACGGCCTTCACCGCCTTAGATTATTTGCCAGAATCGGGAAACGCCCACCCCAGCACTAGTCAAGAAGACCCGACACCGCAAGAGAGCTTTCGTGAAGTAACCCGTAGCACCGTGGATCCAACACACCGAACAACAGACGCTCTGCCTGATCCTCTGCCCGATGCCCGTATCACACCCACATCCACATCCACACCCAAAGCAGGGCTAGCACGTTCTGCCACACCCAACACAACGGCTAACACCAAGCCCCCCTCTACACCCGAAGCCAACAACCCCAACGCCATGATGCAACAACTGATGATGATGCAATTGATGAGTAGCATGGGGCAAGGCGGAAGCCAAAACGCAAACAGTGGCGGTAGCAACCCAATGAGTATGATGATGCCCCTGCTGTTGATGCAACAGATGAATGGCGGGGCTGGAGCCAATGGGGGTAACAGTGGCTTACCCGCCAATTTTGATAGTAAAGCCTTTAGCGAGATGATGTCGCAATCGATGATGATGAATCTTGATTTGATGAACACAGGGGATAAAGATAAGTAAGGTAAAGGGTAGAGTATGTTGATAGTGTTGTAATCGAAACGTCTCAGTTTGGTGACAAGTTGCCCTCTGGGCAACGTAGAGAGGGAGGAACGGCCTCTCAAAGTCGTCTGAAAGACGACACAAAACGAGGAACTTAGAAGCCTCGACAAACCCTTTTGCAGAGTCTTCTATAATTGCATCCACCACCGTTACCAACCAATCACCTGATTTTGCCCAAAGAAGGTTACGGGTTCGCTGGCAACCCCAATCGGTTGATAGGGTAGGCGACTCACGGGCATATTCCACATATTAAAGGTGGTTGTCGCCAAAGGCGAACTCGTGGTGGCCATCATCCTACCGTTGGTATTAAACATACCCGTCGCACCTTGGTTTTGCATGGCTTTTTCCCACTGTACTTGTTGCACCAAGTTTTTCGTACCATCAAGTAATCCCATGATTTTATCCGAAAGGTAGGGGTTACCTGCTTGAGCCTCGGCGTAACGTTGCTCGGTAGATATCGGCATACCTGAACTAAATCCACCTTGCCCAATACCCCCAAAAGGAAAGCTTTGAGTATCATTCATCGGGAAGCCATTCATCCCTGCGGGGGTTGCCTGCAATTGCATCGCCGCCAGTTGAATCCCTTGTAACTGCTGATTGCTTAAGCTGGCTGTAAACGGTGGATTGATGCCCCCCAACGGCGTAAGCCCGTTAGGGTTCGGTTGATAAAACGATTGAGGCGATAAGGGGATACCAAACTGCCCTGGCAGTAAGCGTTGCTGGGGTAACGTTAAGAAAGGAGTGGTGTTCGCAGCGGTAGGAGCAAACATACCCCCCCCTTGAAACGAACTGTTAGACAATCCCGCCATCGACCAACCCAAGCCCTCGCCGATGGGGAAGGTTGAAAAAGTGGGTAGATACCGTTGATTGCCTGTTAGTTGCAGGGTAGGAATAAACTGCTGACTCACGTTCAACAGCTCCTGATTAGAAACGTTACCGTTACTGTTGCCGTACTGAGTATCGGCATAATTCAGAAACTTGTAAGCGTCACTTTTTGAAAGCGATTCTTTGTTACTGGCTAACAGATTCACCAAGGTGTTTAGCTGTACTGTATCAATATCACTCAGTTGCCCTTGGCTTAACGTGCCTAAGTAATTACGAAACTCCGCACGAGAAAGCTGGTTATCTTTATTTAAATCACTGCTCGCAAAGGCTTGATTATTTTGGTTTGTTAACGATTGCTGGCGTTCACGAAAAAAGAAGCCGTAACTTTTACTAGGGTCAAACTGTGTGTAAGGGTTTAGACTGTTGCTACTCATGGAGGTAAACGTCTCTACAAATCGTGAAGATGGAGGAACTACGCTGGCAACCGTATCGACACAGAGGCTTTGTTTATCCTCTTTATGTTATAATTTGTTACATACCATTAGTTATGTGAGATGAAAGACTAGCTGTATCCATGCCCGACCCTTCTACTCATGACGTTTCAGCTCCCTGCCTACCATCGTCTTCCGCTTCAAGCCTGCTTGTGACAGGCGGAGGAACAGGGGGGCATATTTACCCCGCCTTGGCCTTAGCCGAAGCAGGCTTGGCTCAAGGGCTATTTCAACACGCTTACTACCTAGGCACCCCCGACCGCCTAGAGGCCACCTTGGTACCTTCCACCACTCAACTTCCCTTTTATGCCATTCCCTTTAAAGGGATGCCCCGTAGCAAAAACCCGTTGGTTCTACTGCAATGGGTGCTACAGTTGCTACTAGCCATTGGGCAAGCCTATCAGCTGGTAGGCAAACTAAAGCCCAGCCTTGCCATCGGTACAGGTGGCTATGTGACCGCACCCGCTTTGGTTGCCTGTAAACTACACGGTATCCCCTTTATGGTGCATGAACCCGATGCCATGCCGGGGTTAGTAACACGCCTATTGGCACGCTGGGCTAACCACTGTACAGGGGCTTTTGCTGGCACAGGCAAGCGACTAAAACTGCCTGCTCAACGGTATACTTGCACAGGGAATCCCCTGCGTACGTTGCCTACTGCCTCCTCTCAGAGCGAAGAGACGGCCTTGCATGGGGTTCGTGAAACGCATTACGCACAATTAGGCCTGCCCCTAACGTGGCAAACCCGACCCTTACTGGTTGTATTAGGAGGCTCGTTAGGAGCCACCACCTTAAATAACATCCTACTAGAAGCCCTACCGACCCTGCATAACGAGTTCGGCTTGGCTATCTTACATCAAACGGGGGAAAAGCTGTTTGATGCCTATCAACATGCGTACCAAGAACGCTACCCAACAACCCTCTTTGAGTTTTACCGTGCCATGCCCTACATGAACGATATGCCCAGCGTGTGGGCGTTGGCTCATGGGGCCATCTGTCGTTCGGGTTCTATGACGCTTAGTGAGCTTGCCTGTCATCGAGTTCCCTCGTTGTTGGTACCCTACCCCTATGCCACGGCCAATCATCAAGAACACAATGCGCGTACGTTTGAATCAGCACAACTGGCCTGTGTGGTGTTAGATTCACAACTAACCCCCGCCACTCTGATACAGCACGTGCGTGAGTGGTTGTTGCCCGCCATGACCCATGAACAAACCACAGTAAAACAACGCTTTGATGCCGTACCCCACGCCTCAGGGACTCAGGCCATTTTAGCTATTGCCCAAACTTTGCTTAATTAGCGTTGGCCTGTGGGGGGTGTCACCCCTAGCCCCGTCATGGGTTGCATCGGCATGGGTTGCATACCCATCATGGGCATAGTGGTCATTTGGCTGTTGCCCAACATGTTAGGAAAACCAGGCAAAGGGGCGAACGGGTTATACGGTATCTGCCCCCCAAAAGGGTTTGCGGGTGTACCTGGCAACGGAGCCGTGGTGGGCGGAAAGTTAAAGTTAGGTGGTACAGGATACAAGCCGTTGTTGTAACGATACAACTGATCTAACCCAGTAATGGTGTAGTTAATATCGTTAATCATGCCTGTAATACGATCATTCCCCACGGGGATGTTCCACGAAAGGTTGCCATCAAAAAAGGGCTGACCATTCCCAATAATGGCTCCATCGGTACGAATACCGGCCGTAAACAACGGAGCAGGCTGACCATTTTCTAAATTAAGCGGACGGTAATACACCCCAGGCGTGGTATAGGCCGTGGTGGCATCAGGGGTAAAACCGTAGGGTTGAAACGACGGTGCCAAGGGTAAACCCCCAGGCGGACGTAATGCACTTAACATACTCATTATCACGTGGTTTCTCTTTTCTCTTTCTCTGCTATGCGTGTGCAAGGGTAGGATTGTTCACAAACACACAAACTAGACGCTTTTCAAACGCTTTTAAAACACCTCAATTGCATAAAACCGATACGCTACTCTGTTTGTGCTAAGGACTATAGAAGACTCTTCAAAAGCCTTTTTACCCCCTCTCCCTTAGGTGTATTGTTTCGCATGATTACAAAGGTGTTCAAGAGGGGCTTTGTAACCGATACATTTTAATCGGGTACGGTTATAAGCATACACGAAATCCTCAATATACGCCACACGATCTTCCTTACAGTTAAAGCGGTTACGATGCTTATGTGTAATGGGATAACGACGAATCGCCTCACTTAAACGACGGTTAAAACGTTCCACCATTCCGTTGGTTTGTGGACGGTAGGGACGGGTTAAACGGTGTTCAATGCCCCGTTCTCTGCACACTACGTCAAACGGATGCTCGCCAGAAGGCTTGTCATGAG
>JBJTUB010000378.1:0-14763 GCA_046080465.1 Vampirovibrionales bacterium
CTTTCATGCTTTTGCCCTAGAGAACACGTTATGTGATTCGACAAAACGCAAAGTTTACGGTATACTAAAGACTGTTTCCTTTAAACTAACACAAAACATGAATGAATGTGAATTGGCGTGTGTTTGATTCATAGAGTGTGATTTCTTTGGCCTGAATTGCGTAGCTCTGAAGGCCAAAGTGGGGTCAAGGGGCAAAGCCCCTTGCACGCAGGGGAGAACGCCCAACGGGGGACTCTCGTGCAAGAGTCCCCGCTTGGCACCCGCCAGCTAAAATCGAAATCACTAAAAAAACTCGAACGGGTGGGTTGGAACCCGCACCCTACAAAGAGCTAACCGTTTCTTTGTAGGGGATTGCCACGCTTCGCTCGCAATGACATAGGTTTTAGGCTTTCATGCTTTTGCCTTGCTTTCGCAGATCTTTCTATAGAAAACAAAAAGCCCTCTTGTTTTTCTTAAAACAAAGGACTTTCACACAGATAAACTTAAAAAAGGCGGCACCCAGATTCGAACTGGGGATGGAGATTTTGCAGACCTCTGCCTTACCACTTGGCCATGCCGCCACAGTTGTTATTAACTCAAAAACATGCGGGCTTGTCAAATAGGCAATTTGGTAGTGAAAACGTATCAGGGAATCTGTTTTGAAATCGTGCATCTTTTTGTTACACTACTTTATATGTTCAGATTTATTTTCTTTAGGGGCTGTTCGCAAATAAAGATTTAATAGATTAATTTGAACTACCTGTTTCTATCCGCTATCATTCATGTTCAACTTTCTGTCATTGCGAACGTAGTGAAGCAATTTCCTTGGCCTCATCGTTTCTGTGCAGGAGATTGCCACGCCTAACGGCTCGCAATGACGTAGCTCTTAAGATAAAGATGAAACTTTTTGCAAACAGCCCCTAATTTGCATCTTACAAGGTAAAACACACAATGATGATGACCACCACACCAGAAGCCCCTAGCTACAAACAAACACTCCAACTACCCGAAACCACCTTCCCCATGCGGGCAGGGGCAGCCACTCGTGAACCCGAACTGCAACGTTTGTGGGAAGAACAGGGCGTGTACACCCAGCTAACCACCGAACGCAAGCACCTACCCAAGTTTGTTCTGCACGATGGCCCCCCCTACCTTTCCAGCGATAAAATCCACATTGGCCACGCCCTGAATAAAATACTGAAAGATATTGTGCTTCGCTTCAAAACCCAACAAGGCCACTATGTACCCTATGTGCCAGGCTACGATGGCCATGGCCTGCCCATTGAAGCAGCGGTTGAAAAGAAAATCAAGGGCGGCCGTAAAGCCGTAACTCCCCTTGAGCTACGCCAACAATGCCGAGCCTTTGCCCACAGCAACGTGGCGGGGCAAGAAGCCAACTTTAAACGCATGGGTATTTTAGGCAACTGGGCAACACCGTATGTCACGATTGATGCCGATTTTGAGGCCACGCAAATTGAACTGTTTGCCGAGATGGTTGAAAAAGGCTATGTGTACAAAGGGCTAAAGCCCGTGCATTGGTGTCCCGTCAGTGAATCGGCCATGGCCGAGGCGGAAATTGATTACGCCGACCATGAAAGCCACAGCATTTACGTCCGCTTCCCTCTGCCTAGCCTAAATAAGCGTTACGGGGCGGCCTTGCCTGCCGAACTCACCGAGGCGTTAACCGATGCCAGCTTTGTGATTTGGACAACCACCCCTTGGACACTCCCCAGCAACGTGGCCTTGGCCGTGCATCCCACGGTGGAGTATACCGTCGTCATCTCTGCTCAGTTTGGCAAGTTGATTGTGGCCACCGCCTTGGTAGAATTGATCGCCAAGCTCCCCTGCTTTGAAGAAGCCCCCTTGCAACCCACCCACCTGACCTTTAAAGGCGAGGTGTTGGAAGGGCTAGAGGCTCGTCATCCCTTCATCAACCGTGCCTCTTTGGTGCTTACTGCCGATTATGTCACCACCAATGCAGGTACAGGGGTGGTACACACCGCCCCCGGCCATGGCCCCGATGACTTTAAAAGCGTACAACAACTAAATCGTACTACTCTGAAGCACGCCCCCCTTCCCATTCTTTCCCCCATTGATACCCAAGGCAAATACACCCACGAGGCCGATGTACCCGAGCAGTTGCGGGGCCTCTTCTACGAGAAAGCCAACTGGCTGGTGCTAGAGATTTTAAAGCAACACACTGCTTTGTTGCACAACAGCATTTTTACGCATAGCTACCCCCATAGCTGGCGGAGCCATGCTCCTGTCATCTTCCGTGCCACCGAGCAATGGTTTATTAACGTCGATGCCTTCCGTCACGAGGCGTTAGAGGCCATTAAGGGCGTGCAGTGGGTGCCTGAGCGGGGCGAAACCCGCATTGCCACCATGGTGGCCAACCGTGCGGAATGGTGTATTAGCCGTCAGCGGGTGTGGGGCGTGCCGATTCCTGCGTTTTACTGTACAAAGTGTGGCAAGCAACACATTAACAAAGAGATTGTTGGCTGGGTGGCCGATGTCTTCCGCAAGGAAAGTAGTGATGCGTGGGTGAAGTACACCGCCAACGAACTGCTTGATGGTCGACTCACGTGCGAGTGCGGCTCGACGGATTTCCGTAAAGAGGAAGACGTCATGGATGTGTGGTTTGATAGCGGCGTAACGCACACCGCCGTTGTTAAAGCCCGTGAAGAAGAACTCGGCCCCTTGCCTGTGGAACTCTACTTGGAAGGCAGCGATCAGCACCGTGGTTGGTTTCAATCCTCGTTGTTGACAAGTGTCATGCTCACAGGCAAGGCTCCCTACAAGGCCGTGTTGACCCACGGGTTTGTGTTGGATGAAAACGGCCGAAAAATGAGTAAATCGCTTGGCAACGTCATTGACCCCAATAGCGTGATGAAGGATGTCGGGGCGGATGTCTTGCGTTTGTGGGTGGCCAGTGTGGATTACAGCAGCGATGTACGTATCGGCCAAAACGCCATCAAGCAACTGTCCGATGTGTATCGTAAAATCCGCAACACCGCTCGCTTTGCGATGGGCAACCTGCATGGGTTCAACCCAGCCACGCAACTCGTGCCTTACGAGCAACTTTCTGCGTTGGATACCTACATTCTGCACCGTGTGGCCACCGTCTGCCAACAACTGCAAGAGGCCTTTAACAGCTACGAGTTTCATAAGTTTTACCAACTGGTACAACACCTTTGCGTGGTCGATCTTTCCAGCCTTTATTTTGATGTAGTGAAGGATGTGCTGTACTGTAACGCCCTGAACGATACAACACGCTTGGGTGTGCAAACCACCTTGTACCATATTTTAAGTATGTTGTGCCGTGTGATTGTGCCTGTCCTCCCCCACTTGGCGGAAGATATTTGGCAACACTGGCCCGAATCTCAACGCCCCAACTTTGGTCTGTCTCAAGCCCCCAGCAGTATTCTGTTGGCACCATGGGCAACCGCCCCCGCTGAATGGCATCTTTCCCCCGAAGCCTTGGCCCGCTTTGATCAACTGTTAGCCTTGCGAGATGATATTAACCAAGCCTTAGAAACCGCCCGTAGCCAGCAACACATTGGTAGTGCCTTAGAGGCCGCCTTGGTGTTGCATCTACCCGACCCCACCGTGGCCGATGCTGATTTACTGGAACTGTTGAGTTTGGTATCGCAAGTACAAGTAGTGGCCATGGGCGAACAGCCTAGCCATGTAGAGGCCGTATTGGTGGAACGTGCTTGTTTAAACGAGACAGGCAAGGTACAAGTCGTGCGGGCATCGGGTGCCAAGTGCGAACGTTGTTGGAAGTACAAACCCACCGTGGGCAGCTTTAGCAATCACCCTACCTTGTGCGACCGTTGCCACACCGCCGTTTCTTAAAGGAAGATTTACCGCCCATGGAAACGTTACAAGGTAGTTGCCACTGTGGGGCTGTTTCATTTCAATTAGCTCTTTCAAAACCTGTAAGCGACATTGTTCCCCGTGCGTGTCAATGTTCGTTTTGCTCAACATATCATGCAACGTACATTACTGACCCGAAGGCTCATCTGTGTTTGTCGTTTAACAATCCAGAAGAAGTGAGTCATTATTCTTTTGGACATAAAACAGCAGAGTTTATTATTTGTAAAACATGCGGAACGCATGTTGCAGCACTGTCTAATATTGAAGGTACTTGGTATGGTATCGTCAACGCCAATACCATTCAAGATACAGCGTTTTGTCAGCCTATACAAACAGATTTTGATGATGAGACCATGGAATCTCGCCTTCAACGACGAAAGCAAAATTGGATCTCCACCGTTCACTTTGACCCTACTCCTCTCGTGATTGCAAACGAAGCGTAGTAATCTCCCTTGTTGCTACTGACTTTGGACATTGCTTCACATACGTTCGCAATAATAGAAAGCTAAAAGAAAGAGAGAGCTTTAAGAGCCATTGACATTCTTTTAATCTACTGGCTTTTATTTGCAAATAACCCCCTATTTTCAATAAACGTATTTTATGTTGACTCTAAGATTTGTTGGCAAATTTCGCAAAAGTCCGTTGGAATGAATTTGGGATAATGAGAAAGTATATCTTCTACGATCCATCGAAGCATACCTTTTCTATGTTGTTTTAAGAATAGAAAAGTGCTAAGAATTTTATCTTCTAGATCGTGTCCTCTTTTTTTTAAAAAATTAGAGTTTACTAAAAAAACGATATCATTGTATCCAACATATGAAAAAGGAACCTTTGAGGACGAATCTAAATTTACTATTGTTTCAACTCGATCAATTAAATCTTGAAATTGAGGTTGAGTGATCGGATTTATATCATTAAAATCGTAGGTATGATCCGTAAATAATTTTTTGAATTCCGTTCTATGAGCATGATAAATAGACAATCCGATTAAGAGTGGATCCAAAATTAAGTTCTCAATGGAATAGCGTCTATTCTCGCATAATACAAATAATTTTTGATGTGGCTTATTTTTACCATCCCAATCAATTAGACCATAAAAATTGGGAAGGTTTTGAACTTTATTCTTAACCCAATCCTCAACTACCGTACAACCACCCGAAAGGGTTTGATTTCCTACGTTTGTACTCACGGAAATAAAATCTAAATGTGCCTTTTCTTTGTCAATGAATTCAGACTGTTTCAAACTTTTGTAAAGTGTGTTATAGATATTTGCGTCTTGAGTAGCTTCTACTAAAACTATTTTTTTATTAGAAGTGTCAATTGCTAATGTTGGGACTCCCTCTGTTAATAAATCTAAAGCATGTTGCTTTGATATTTTCCTTAATCCTGTTGGTACTTTTTCAAAAATACATTCATTTTCAGATAGTGCAACAGTTGTAGGTGAATGAGTCGCTAAAACTACAGAAATACCTAATGAATCTACAAGCTGTTCTTTTAAAAACATCAGAACTTTTTTAGTCCACACAGGATGAAGATGGGCATCTACTTCGTCAAGCAATATGAGTTTGGGTGTTTGAAAAATAGAATTTTTATCTTTGTAAAAATATAATGAAATAAAGATCGAAAAAACTAGCTTTTCCCCAGACGATAAGTCCCTAACATGGAGTGAGCATTCTTGGCCTTTTTTTAATATTTTAGGAGTGTATTCTTCAGTGCTTGCTAACTCGTCTAAGGGTAAAATTTCCAAATCTGATTCTAATGATAATAGCCAATTATTGATTAGCTCCCAAGGCGGATCACCATGAGAAGTCAAAAAATGAGATTTTTTTTCAATTGACTCTTTTTCAACTTGGTTTTCACAAACAGCAGCTCTGCCTATTGATTCATATACTTTTTTGCCCATTGATTCTTGTAGTTTTTTTCTCTTCAAATAATAAGTAACAAATATTTGTGTACAAAAAGATGTAAAGTCTCGATCATAAATAGAAATATCATCAATATCTTGTCGAGAAAGGTTGAAAATAGATTTGTTTTTATCAAGTGCCAACTGTATAAGTTTTTCTGTAATCAAAAAAGATTCAGGTGCAAGCTCCCCTTCGCCTAAACATTGACATAGTCTTTCTTTGAAAGAGTTTAACAAAAATACCTCTTGGTCATTATAAAAATCTCTATTTTCTACAAAAAACTTAAAGTCGGTAGAGGGGGGTGTAAAAATATTTAAAAACTCATCCTCAGTAAAAGTAGTAGTTAAGATATTTCGCTCTAATCTAATTTGAACATATCTGTTTTTTAATTTAATTAGTGCATTATACAAATAATCTTTTTTATTTTCGAGGCCGATAGAATAAGAGCCTCTGAGGTTTGTAAGATCTAATGCTTGATTGGATATATATATAATGTCTTCCTGTTTAATGTCTGGTGTTATTTGACCAGAATTAAGCAACTCTAAAAAATGTGTCTTTCCAGATCCATTTAATCCTGTAATAACTGTAAACGTAGGAATTTCAATATCTTCAATAGTTGAAATAGATCTAAAGGGAACATGGTTATTATTCCAAGTTATTTTTATCAAAACATTAACATCCTTATTGTCTTCAGTATTTTTTATAAACTGTTAATTAGTTTAAACAAAAAAAACGGTGAAGGGAATCTAAAATTGTATTTATTTGATTAACTTGAATTGCAAATCGGATAGCTAAAGACAAGAACACCGAAGAGAGGGTGTTGTTGCAGGAGATTGCTACGCTTCGCTGGAAATTACGGTATTTTACGCCTATCGATTTGCCGTCCGACTTTCATTGCACGCCCGAATGGGCCTTTTGCAGAGGTTTCTATACACAGCCCATTGCGTATGTTTAGTTTATAATCAAGAAAATAACTTGATGAGATAATGACTAGCTCACGGCAAAGTCGTTTAAAGAGCGATAAGGGCAGTAGGACGTATGATGATGAGTCACGAAGGCGAGCCAGCCTCGGCGGGCGGTACAGCAAGTGTGGGGCAACGCCTCAGTTCGGTAATTGATAACACCCTAGAGCAATGCCAACAAGGGTGGCGATGGTTGATGGTCACGCTTCTGTTTATCCTAGGGGCGATGGCCTTACTGGCCTTGCAGGCCTTGCAAACGCAAACACTAGATACACAGTGGCTTTCTTCGTTAGGGGTGTTGGGGTATCAACAGGCCGTGCAATGGTTTCAGCCTGCCGTTTCGGCTCCAGTCGAGTTTTTATGGCCGCCGCAACCCTTGCCCATGCTAGGCTGGTTAGGCCTTATGCACGCCACGGGTACGCATCAACTGGCACCCCTCATGCCTTGGTGGATCAGCCTTCACTTGCTGGCTTGCAGTGTGTTGTACTGGCAGTTGTGCCAACTTCTTCAACCCCTAAAGCCGTGGCTTCCTGCCGTGTGGCAACGAGGAATCATCGCCCTGTTGGTGCTGGTGTTACCCGTGACACTGACCGCCATTTGGCAACTCACGGGGGTACCGTGGGTGTGGGTGATTCAAGGAGGGGTACTTTTGGCGTTGTGGTATGCCTACCAACATAAAGAAGTCAGTGTGCTTAATCCACCGTTACCCCTTTGGGCGGGCATCGCCTTGGCCTTAGGTTGCCTGTTACCGCTAGCATCACCGAGTGGGTGGGCGTGGGTACTGATGGTCGCGACGGCGTTGGGGCGTTACCGTAGCGTGGCGTACGGCGTGGGTTATGTAGCCTTAGCTACCGTCCTTGTGGGGGGCGTGTTAGGGGGCAGTGCCTACCAGTATTGGGTGCAAACCCAACGACTCCCCCTAATGCTGAACGAACTCATCCATTGCCTAGGCGATGGTGGCACCTGGTTACAGCTTTTTAGTATGCAGGCCGTGCAGTGGGGGCAAACCCTGTTGGGCTTGGAATCGTTTGAGCTGGAAGGAAGCTTGAATCAACGCTTAGGGCTGGATTGGCTTAACCATGTGATGATGGGCTATCGGGATAGTCTTCGGCCTTGGTTTTGGTTGCACTTAGGGGTCGGCTCGCTAGCTTTGTTGGTGGCCGCATTAAGTAGCTTGCGTGGCTTCCAACGGTCGTGGCTGGGGCATCCGTGGGTCATACTCAGTGGTACGCTCTTTTGGGGTATTCTGTTTACTGCCGTGCAACAAACCGTCTTATTGCGGGTGCTTCCCTTAGAACAGCATTTATTAGCAGGCATGGATGCCTTAACCATACAATTACCTTGGGTTTGGGTTTGGCTCTGCTATGGGATAGCCTTAGCCGCACAGAGCCTGCAGACACCCGCTAAAAACGGGTTCGGCTGGCTCACGCAAAGCTTACTCAAGCCCGTGCTTCCTGTCGTCACGTTGGGGCTATTGTTCTGTTTAGGGGGGCAGGCCGTACTGTATCACACCAACATGGTGTATACCGTCGCCAAGGCTTGGCACGAAGCCCCCAGTACGGCTCAACAGGCCTTACTGGCCTTGCAACCGTGGCAAAGCCATCCCCCTTTAACACCCTTGGCCTTGGTGGCCACCAGCCGAGAAGGCCACCCCTTACTACCAACCCCGATCGCCAAGCCTCAACCCGCCTCAACCCTCGCCCGATGGCAACAACGGTTACAGTCGCAGTTGCTCCATGAGCCTAACGCCATCCTTAGGGCACCCCACCCTAGCATGGTGTTACACACGCTTAGTGAAGGTGTCTCCCTAGCTCAACAAGCCCAACTCGCCCGACAAATTCAAGCCCTCCCCAACGGCTTGCTCCCACCCGAGCAACAACAGGCACAGCTTAAACAAGCTCGATGGGTGCTGTTCGCCCCTCCTTCAGCCAGCATCACGCCAGAATCTAGCTTGGTACGCCAAGCACTCCCCACCTTGGAGGCCTGTTTTCAGCCCCAGTTGCTTGGCAACACCCTCACCCCCGCCGAACCTCGTTTATGGAAGCGTCTAGCCCGATGTCACTTTTAGCCCCTCGTTCTGCCTTGCAAGCAAGCCTGCGTGTGCGTTTGTTGGCTCAACCCCGCACTTGGATACTGTGTAGCACCCCCGCCGAAGCCGAGGCACTGAAGCAGTGGGCCCTCGTGGCCGATGCACCCTTTCCCTGCCACGCATGGCACGCATCCCACGCATCCCACTCATCGCCAACTGAAGCTCTACAGCTAGCCCCGCACGATGTGCTTCAGCATAGCGTGCTGGCCTTAGAGCAACTCGCTCAACCTTGGCTCCACCAACAGCAACAAGCTGGCAGTCAGGAACAGCCCTGGTGGCAACCGTGGGCAACCCACTGGCCTGAACTGGCTCTCCCCTTGGTTGAAGCCACTCCCCCAGCCTTGCTTAACACAGGACAAGGAGTAAGCCACGGTCTCCGCACGGCCCCACTCAGCTTAGTGAGGGTTTGGTTGCAAGGGCAATGGCCTGGCACAGAGGCGTGGGCAAGCCTGCTGTCGCCATGGCAACAGCAAAGCCTGTTAAGCACAGTCGAACAGGCCCTAGAACAAGGCCTCAATCCGCAGACTCTCCGCACCCACATGGCCAGTGTTTATACGGCACTGACCAGTGCCACGGCCTTTCAACAGCATCAACCCGCCCTAGAGGCGTGGGTGCATCAGTTAATTCGGGATTGTTTTACCCAGTGGCTGCACCAAGGCATAGGCTTGCCCCAGTGGCCGTTAAGCTTGTGGCAAGCGTCACTTTCCTTCACCCCCCCCCCAGAGCAGACCTTCCATTCGGCTTGGACTCCTGAACGATGGTTGCTTAGCCCCAGCCTCTTTAGAGCCTCGAACCCGCAAGCCGAGGCCTTACTGCGGTTTATCCATCAGCAACACGAAGCAGGCATCGATGCTTGGGTGTTACCGTGGCCGTTTGTATGGCACGGTGGCACTCAAGCCTTGCCCCACGTGCAAGCCGAACATCTGCCCAGTGTTGAACATCCTGAAGCGTGGCTCCCCTACCTTCAACGGGTGCTACCTAGCTTCGCTACGGTAACAACACACCAAGGCTCCGCCACACCGTTGACCATAGCCGTACCCAATGCAGGTAGCCAACGTGCATGGCAAGAGGCTCGTACAAGCGAGGCGCCTATCTACGGCAACACCACAACAGAGCAAACCACGCTACTCATCTACAGCTTGCAGGCCGTGTGTGCTTTGTGGCGGTGTGCCATAACCTTACCCACAGAGCTTGAAGCCACCGCTTGGCTGATTCCCACCCATATCGATGCTCGGGGGCTTCAGCCCCACTACCTACCCCAACGCTCGGAAACCCTCTCGTTTGAGGCATTGGAGGCCGTCACCCAGTGGCGAGACTGCGTGCAAGCATGGATACCTAGCACGTTTTACAGCGTGCTTCATCTACCACAGCAACTAAGCAACGCATGGCAGGCGTGGAGTCAGCCTCTGGAAGGCCACAACGCCAACGCACCCACCCCCACTCCCCTCCCCACTACCCCCCACGCTCACCGTTTTCAACAGGCTTGGCAAGCCTTGATACCCACCTTCAGCACCCCCGCTTTGTTACAGGTGGCTCAAGAGGTTTACGCTCGGGTGCAACAAGCCTTTGAAGAATTACAGCCCTTGGCCTCGCTCCTAACCCCAATACAACAACAACAGTTCATTCAACAACGCTTGCACGAACTGCATGAACGTGCCTTCCACCGTCTTTCAAACAGCACCTCCCTCTACCGATGGGAACACCTAATGGGGATAGCCGCCACACAGGTGGCCGTATTGCCCAACCTTCACCCCCGTGCAGGCAACCTTAGCGATTTAACCCACACCGAAGCCCTCAGCACCATGGGCGAACTACTCACGGCCTTGGCCACCTTGCCCCAAGCCCAACAGGTAGGGCTATGGCTTGCCCCCAGCGATACCCCCCTATGGCTTGGCGTGTGTCACAATACGATGCTCTCCTCGTTGGCAACGCTTCACCCCAGCCTACCCCAGCACTTACAAACCGACCTTCAGCCCCAGTGGCAGGAACGCCTCGCGGCTTGGCAACACTCGCTTCAACACGCCGTGGCCGAGGCTCCTCAACAAGCACTGGGAGAGCTGGCCACCATGAACACCGATTCCCCCTCAACCCCACTCAGCGGGGGGCTAGATACTTGGCTTCAGTGGCGATACGCCCCCCAGCCTTTAGCTTCCCTCCACGCCCACACCCACACACACGCCCAAGCGGATGCTCTTGCCTTGCCCCCTAGCCCCCGCCCGCTCTCGCTTTCCATTACAGGGTTCGAGCAGTATTTAAAGTGTCCTCGTAAGTACTACTATGGCAACCGACTCCGCCCCGTGGTAGAAAAAAGTGCCTTTTCGTTAAAAGGCCGACTCATTCACTTTATTTTGGAAGCCTTTTACACCGATGTGCTTCATCACGCCCCCGAGCGTGAGGCTAAGCGGGTGCAGTTGCTAGAGTGGCACACGGCTATTTCTCAGCAACCCGAACGCCTCCCCGCCCCATGGCAGACACACGAAGCCTTACTAGCCTTTTGGGAACTCCCCCCCTTGCAACGGCAACAACTGGCAGAGCAAGCCCACGCCTCGTTGCTCGATTTCACCCACACCGATTTTTTCGCCACAGCATGGCAGACCGTGCAAGTCGAAGCCCCGTTTGAAAACGTCAGCCATCCCGCTTTTGAAGGCATCGCTTGGCGTGGAAGCATCGATTTTATCGCCCAACATCCCCAAGGTCACTGGATTGTTGCCGATTTCAAAACCTACGGTGCTAGCAAGTTTGCCGAGGTGAAAGAGGCCACCGTGCAAGCCAAACTGGAAACCGTACTCAGCCTCCCCGATGAGCTTTTGTGGCAACCCAACGGCCTGCTCGACCCCATGGCCTATGGATCCACCGACCCCTTGTTCCAGTTGGTGTTGTATCCCTTGTTATGGCAAGCCCACCTAACGGCTCATCCCCCGATTGATGCCAGCCAGTTGGTGATTGTTCGCCCGCCCGCCCCGACGGCCAAACCCCACGAGCGAGGGTCACGGGTGCTTCAGTTCACTGCAGAGCGTGTGGCTCCCCTTCTACCCACGTGGCTAGAGCAAGTGAATCGGCGATTTATTCAGCCCTTACGCAACGATACCACGTTTCTACCCAACCCCCACCCCAGCACCTGCCAATACTGCGATTACACCCACATTTGCGAGGCCTTTGGCGGTAACCACGACGACCCTCAAGAAGAGTAGGCCCATTCGGGCCTGAATGAGGGGTGTTGAGTTGGTCTCGTCAGACGGCTAGTCGATGTTGCGTTTCGGTGGGTGCTCACCGTAGGGGCGGGTTTCTAACCCGCCCGTGTGCTATACCCAAGCTCTTCCTTGCGAGCGAAGCGTGGTAATCCCCCGCAAGGAGGTGAAGATACGTTGCTTGCGTCAAACTTTAAAAATAGGGGGCAACGGGGGCGTAAGCCCCTATAAATACTGTAGGGGGGAGCCTTTGAGAGGTTTTTCACAATGAAGATCTTGCGTAAGCATTGAGATTGTCCCTCCTCATTGTGGGGGCGAACGCCTCGGCCTCTCAAAGTCGTCTGAAAGACGACACAAAACGAGGAACTTAGAAACCTCGATAAATCTTTTTGCAGAGCTTTCTATAAAACTGATTTTATAAACACCAATCTATTAAACTGTATGTTAAACTTAAAATGTATTAAAAACAATAGGAAGCGTATCGCCATGCTTTTTTTACTTAACTGGATTTTGCTTAAACATGCTTACCCAAAGGCTGTATCAGGAAACATGCTGCTTGTGGTGGCCTTATTTTTGATGGTGTTGCTCACGCTAGTTACCACCCAACAAAACTTGGTAGATTGGGAGCTGCTGTTAGTGAAGGATTCCGTCAGTAATCAATCCGATAAACTGGTGGAGCTGGTCGCACGGGCAGGAGCCTCGGAGCTGTTGGCGAATCAGCTTTACCCCCCTAGCAACAAGCTAAACTTCCAGTTTGCTAGCCCTGAATCTGCCCGCACCGCCGAACCTAAATCGCTACGCCCTTTGTTTCCGCAATCTAGCTTTTATTATTCAACCCATACGGCCACAGGTACAAAACAGCTGGTGGGGCGGTATGCCTATGTGTTGCTTGGGGGGCATGGCACATGGGATGCGAACACTAAACAACCTTTACTGGTGAACAATACCACTACCTACGCCACGTTTGAATCATCCAATACGACGGGTAGGCAACTATTGCTACAACCTAAGCTAACCCAAGCCCTAAGTAATGCCCAGTTGTTGGTGTATGCTGTTGCCTGTACCACCGAAGGGAAAGAGTCGTATTTTGCACCGCTTTCCAACACGGTGGATGCCTTGGGCTTGCCCAGTGGGTGTGCCAATGCTAGCGATACCTTTTTAAGCACGGGGTATATGGCCACCTTGCAACTGGTACCCAAGGCAGGTAAAACGGCTCCTGGCTTAACGAAGGGGCAGTTTATAAAGCCTGCTCAGCCGTTTTCGGCTCGTAGTAGCTTTATTAATGGGCAAGGTCAGTTTGAAGAGGTTGGCCCAAGTGGATTGTCGTTTTACCAGGTATTTACCAAGTACTGGAATCACACCCTTCAATCGGGGGCGTTTCGCCCTCAAGGGGTGCTTATTCACGAAGGTTCGGTGGATAAATCAACGTGGCTGGGCTTTCCGTTTCCATCAGTGCCTGTAAAGGTGCCAGCCAATCGCCCACTTTCTGTTACTATGGTGTTGCCCCACGCCTTTGATACACGTAGCCTGTATGGCTATAGCCAAGTGTTAGCCAATAGCCCTACCACGTATCCATGGCAACAATTTAGCAATAAACAGTTTGCGGTAGAAGTCAGTAGTACCACGGTACCTTCAGGTAAAACGTGTTGTTATAAAGAATACAACGACAGTGGATACACCACAGATACAACGGTTGGTTGTACCCCACCTAGGGTACTCAGTGTTGGCAATAGCGAACGCTTTAAACTGATACCAGGTTACCCCTTTAGTAACTTTTTTACCTTGTTTGTGCCAGGAAACAGCTTGCCTTGTGAAAAACAGATTAAAATCGTGCTGAAAGCCTCTACCCTTAAGGATGTGTGGGGAAACCAGTTATCCACCAACCTTAATAATAGCTATACGCTGACGCTTCAAACATCGGACTGCCCTTGCCCGTATGACGAAGGTTATTACGAGGAACCAGGGATTGATACAGACGGCACGGTTCCCGATGACGGTTAAGGGTTGTTTGCAAATAGTTTCATCTTTATCCCAGTAGATACTTCATTGCGAGCCGTTAGGCGTGGCAATCTCCTGCACAGAAACGATTAAGCCTAAGGAGATTGCCTCACTTCGTTCGCAATGACGGTTGTATTCAATAGCAATTAAATGATTAAAGGGTATGTTGAATGTAGGGGCGTGATGCTTCACGCCCGCCCCAGCAGGACAAAACGTATCGGTGATTCTCTCGGACGGATGCAATCCGCCCCTACGGTTCAATAGTGACAGGCATTTTTTTGAAAACACCCCCTATAAAAACCGCTAGCACAAACAAGGGGTAAAGTCGCCTTTATGCTAGTGTGATGTGAAAAAAACAGAGCTGAACCCAGATCTAAGTGTGGTGTCGTTAATGCGTGTTTTTTAGGGGATGTTTGTCATTGCGAACGCATGTGAAGCAATCTCCAAAGCTAGTCGCAATAAGAGGGATTGCCACGCTTCGCTCGCAATGACGGAGTGTTTTTAACGCTTACAGAGTCTTCTGTCGTTGGTATAGTTAAATCATTATTTTTCCGAACACTTTTATATTCTATCGTTCACCAAACTCAAGTGGGGGGCAACGGGGGCGTTAGCCCCCGTTAATAATTCGAGACATTTAACTAATTAGATGGTATACTTTTCTTTTGTTTAGAAAGAGAAGTGTGTGCTATATGAACTGCCCTAAATGTGGAAGTAGCGAAAAATCAAAAGCTGGATTTGTTAAAGATGTACAACGTTGGCAATGT
>JBJTUB010000379.1:0-5108 GCA_046080465.1 Vampirovibrionales bacterium
TGTCGTCACAAGGCCCATAATGGGTAATTTCTGTGTCAAAACAATCCGTTTTTTCGTTATGTACTTCTGTGTACACGCCTTAAAAGCCGTTTGTTTTTCCTTGAACTTCCTCCATTCTTGACCTCGTGACGACACTATCTAGGTACTTTTGTAAATGAATGTAACAAAACCATGCTTCCTGTTGTCTCTATTTTTTTAGGTTATTAATACAGTATGTAAGCAATAACAATGTTACATTATTGGTAAATCCTTTAATGATAATAACGTTGTTAATAGTTCGTTTTTTGTCTCATGAATGTGATTTTACGTTATTAGTGTTTGTGTGTTTTGGCAGTTTCACTTTAGTAAATACACGTGTTTTCGTTGGTGATTGATTGGTTTTGTATAGGGCCCTTCCATCTTCAACTGTTTGTTTTGTTAAAGCGTTGCTAAATAGGTACGGCACTAAGTTAGTATGCACATTATTTGTCTTTACTTTCCGTTTTTTAAGTTATAGTATTTTAAATAATTTACGACTCTTTTCCAAAGATGTGTTGAATCTTTCGTCTACTCCTAGTTTTTATTCTAATGCTTATCCTTCTGTTTCTACCACTTCTGTTGCACCACGCCAAGGTGCCGACCCAGATGCTATTAACACAGCTATTAAAGAAGCTATTAACAAAATTGTAACTGCTACGGGAAGTCGCGACTCCTTAGAAATTAGGCGAGCTACTCTAGAAGCAGAAGTATTAAGCCAATGTGTTGACTCCAGTGCTCCAAGCGCACAAGCAATTTTGAAAAAATTTGACACCCTTATAGGGTCTAAAGGTAAGTAAGTTACTTTTTAGAACAGTTTTTTTAAACAACGACTAAATGAGGTTTACGTTACGTAAATCTCATTTAGTTTTAGCACTCTCTTCCAGTTCTTCTCTCTTGAATCTGCCAACACAAGATAAGGCCTTGTTGGTGTTTATGCTCTTAGCGTTTAATGATGTATTACCAGAGAGTTTTGTTTTTTTGATGAGTAGCACGATGGTTCAAGCAATTGGGCAACAGCCTCTGCCACCCATGCCTGTGGCGGGTGTGGGTGCCACTTATGCTACAAACACAAACACGCTTGGCTTCACGCCCCCGCAAGATACGTTTCAGCGTCAGCGTGGGTTTAGCAATCCGCAAGCCCAGCAACAACTACAGCAAATACTAGCCACCGCCCAGCAACTGGGCTTTACCCCCGAACAAACGCAACAACTGCAACAACGCTTAGAGCGTGGCCTATACGCCGTGGCCAGTGCCGATGCCAAACAAAGCCGAAACCTGTTAGAGCGTGATGTAACCAACCCCGATGAGCGTGAAAAGCTCCTTGCCCAAGCCTTTAGCCAGTTGCAACGCTTCCCTGATAGAGCCAGCCTAAAGCTTGCCTTGGGTACCTTGTTACAAGAAGGGCAACTGCCTGATATCAGTTCGCAAGGAACCTTGGTGGCCTACCAAGTGAGTAATAAAAACAGTCGTACACCAGGCACGGAGAAGGTCGATATTACTCAGCAACAGTATCGCCTAGAAGCTACTCAAGGCACAAGCCAGCCCCGTGCGGTCTTAGATAAACAACAAGCCATTCAAGCCCAAGCGGTGGATGCCCTCACACCTGATTTTAGTTTTTTCAACCCCGAAAGACTAGCCTATCACGGGCTAAGCCGTGATGCCAGCGATTTAAAAAAGCTAGAATCCACCGTGGCTAGCAACGAGTTTGTGTTAGGCGTGCATCAAGTGGCAAAGCTGTTAGAAAGCACTCCCAACCCTGATGCCAAAACGCTAGAAAAAGCACTCACCCCCTTGAAGGATAAAATTGCTTCGGCCTATGGGCTGAAGGGATTAAAGGTGATGGTTGATTCTAGTAGCCCAGATGAGGGTGCTTCTGCAGCGTTGTATGATCCGACGAAAAAAGCCTTGGTTATTTTTACATCGGGGCTGGAGAGTAAGCGTCGCAGGGCGGAGGCCGAGGGGCATCGTGGCAAAGAGTTGAACTTGTTTGTGGCTAAAGAGTTGGCAACGACCTTAGCCCACGAAGGCCGACACGCGTTTCAATACACCGCTTTAGAGAATCCTCAAGCCTTTGGCTTGGATACCCCGCAAGATAAGCAGAGTCTAGCCGCCTTAAAGGCCAACACCCAAGTGTATAATGCCCCCACCATTAGCCGTTTATTAACAGGCAGCCGTGAGTGGTATGCCGATAATCCGCTTGAGAAAGGCGTCGAGGATTTTGAAAATCGCACCCGTGAGGTGTTGAATCAACGCTTGGGCTTTGCGTAAACGCTTGCAAGTTGTTTGCCTTGTTGGTATAGTTTTAAAGCTTGTTCTGTTATTCGATACATAGATTTTAAAAGAAAGTAGTTTTGACATGATGATGCACGAAGAAACCAACGGCCATGGCACCGTAGAAGTGATTGAAACGCTCGATGAAAATGGTCAGGCACATTACTTTGAAAAAATGGATGAAGTAGATCATAACGGCACACGCTACGCTTTGATGTTGTACCACGGTGAAACCGCCCCTGCAGGGCTTGGCTTTGGCGATGACGAAAGCGACGACGAAACCTTGTTGGATGCCGAAGCCAACGATGAAGGTGAAGGCTATGAAGAAGAGTTTGTGTTAATGCGGATTATGGATGATGGCGACGGCGATGTGTATGAAGCCATTGAAGATGAAGAAGAGTTTAACACCGTGTTGGCCTTGTTTGAATCGATGGATTATGAAATTGATGTCGATGATGCCTTGCCTGAGCTTCAAGAAGATGCTCGTGGCACGAACATTAACTAAATATAGTGGAATGACTATCTTTTCGTACATTCCTAAGTTCCTCGTTTTGCATTGCCCTACGGGCAATCTTGAGAGGCCGTTCCTCCCTCTCAAGCTCTCCCCCCTAGAGTTATTAACGGGGGCTAACGCTCCCGTTGCCCCCCACTTAAGTTTGGTAAACGAAAGAATATAAAAGTGTTCGGAAAAAGAGGGGTTTAACTATAAATGGCGTTGCTTACGGTTTGAGCCAAGGGGTTAATTGCCCCTCGTGCATACGAAAGCAACTTAACGGTGCCTCTGGAAATAGTCCCTCCCACTGATGCAAGGCATCTAAGTGGGGGGTGGTTAAAAATACTTGGGCTTGCGTGGGTAGGGCTTGCAACAACGCCAGCTGACGTTTTTCATCCAGTTCGGCCAGTACATCATCAAGCAACAGAATCGGGGCTTCTTGCAATTGCTCGGTTAGCAAAGCGAGTTCCGCCAGCTTTAACGCCAAGGCCATGCTACGTTGTTGGCCTTGCGAGGCAAACTTATGGGCTTCGTGATGCTCGTTCATCCACACACACCAATCATCCCGATGCGGGCCAAGCAAGGCTTGCTTCCGCCGTAGCTCGTTGGGGGCCAGTTGTTCTAAACGCACCACATAGGCGTGGGTAAGTTGTTCAAGGCTCAGGTTGGAAGCTTCATTTAAGCGTGGGGGAAAGCGTTGCGTTTCTGTTTGGCTAATTTGGCTAAGGGGTAGCTGTGCCAGCTGAATCGGGAAGTACTGTAACCACGGCAAGGGTTCACGCCCTTGGCACAGGGGGTGATACGCCGCTTGAAAATAGGGTTCCAGCAGGGCTAAATACTGTAAACGTTCGTACACTACTTGAGCCATTAACGGTGCTAGCTGTTGGTTGTAGACCTCTAGCAAGGGTAGGGTTTGCAGGGTTGCATCGTAAGGGGCTTGCTTAAGCAAGGCTTGTTTTTGAGCAAACACCTGTTTAAGCTGTTGGTTACTACGAATACACGCAGGGGTGTGCTGACACAAGGCCGTATTGAGCCATTGTCGGCGTTGGGCTGGGCCATCACGCAACAGGCTGAGTTCGTCCACTGTAAACGTCACGGTGCTTAGCTTGCCCAACAGTTCGCTACGAGTCCGCACGGGTTGCTGATTCAATAAAAACACACTTTGAGTATGATGCCGACTGTTGGCTTGCCAACTGAATCGAGCTTCTAAATAGAGTGGGCTACGATACAGACCCTCCCGTTCAACAGTGGCTGAAAGTCGCAGGCCATCCTCGGCGTGAAGCTGAATCAGGTCACGCTCGTGCGGGGTACGGAAGCTTCGTGTGTGCGACAACAAGTAAAGGGCTTCAAGTAAGTTGGTTTTACCTTGGCCGTTATCGCCTAAAATCACATTGTACTGCCCCCAGTTATCTTGCTGAAGTTGGCGAATGTTACGAAATTGATACAGGGTGGTACGGGTAAGCTTCATGGAAGGGAAGGTACTTTACGATAACGGCGATGAACGAGGGGCGTGAGACCCTTGCGCAGATTGAAGAGCAACACTCATCATTTAATCTGCGTATTGGAATGAGATTGTTCCCACAAAGGGTGGAATAACGGCTGATGATACGCCATGCTTTTAAGGGCTAAGCCTAACGAGAGTAACAAGCACCCATGCAACAACGCCAACGTACCCACAATACAGGCCAGCAATAGGGGTTCGTGGTTAAGCGTGGGAATGAGCAACAACACAAAGGCCAGTAAGGCCGTGGCGGCAATAAACTTGAATCCGCCCAAGTAGGGCAGAGGGCGAAACGCATCGGCATGTAACACGTTGGCCACCAAGGTAGCAAGAGTCATGACGGCCAACACCACCACCGTACCTGTATGGTGTGTGGCGTACAAGCAAAGCATGAGGCCAAACACCAGTTTAAAGACCCCTTCCAACAGCGAACTTAAAAACCCAGGCAAGGCACGACCAATGTAACTGCGGGTACACTGCACTAAAGCTAGCATACCGAGCAAGACCCCCATAGTTTGCAAGGGCAGGGCGGTATCATCCAACAAGGCGGGTAGTACCAAGGCCAGTAAACCCACCAGAGTGTGTAACAATCCATCCAACATAAAAAACGGATACGCCCAAGCCAAGGTGGCATCCACGGGTGACACTTCTTCAGGTACGTCGGCTTCAGGGGCTGGGGCTAAGGAGCTAGGGGCTGGGGGAGGGGTGTGGTAGGTATCCGTAATGAGGCTTTCCATCATGGCGGTACTTTCTGCAAAGAGAGGGGCGAATCAACGGTTGTTAGACATTTTTTCGAGAGTATTAACTAAAAGCTGTTTTAAAAAA